>JAABRN010000048.1 GCA_011390855.1 Hydrogenophaga sp.
ACGACATCTTCAGCGAAATGGCGCAGCAATACGTCTCGCGCGTGAATGAGATGTCCGGTGGCCGACTGAAAATCGAGTACCTTCCTGCAGGTGCCGTGGTCAAGCCTTTCGAGATCATCGATGCCGTGAGCAAAGGCGTGCTTGACGGCGGTCATCACGTATCGGGTTACTGGTACGGCAAGTCCAAAGTGGCTTCCTTGTTCGGAACTGGCCCAGTGAGCGGCGCCACCCCCGAAATCGGGCTGAGCTGGATTCAGGCAGGCGGCGGTCAACAGTTGTGGGACAAGCTGGTGGCCAAGATGAACCTGAACGTGGTGGGTTTCTTCTCCTTCCCCATGCCCTCGCAACCTCTGGGATGGTTCAAGCAGGCTCCGCCGAAGACTGCCGCAGCGCTCAAGGGATTCAAGTACCGCACCATTGGCCTTGCTGCCGACATGTTGCAAGAAATGGGCATGGCTGTGGCCCAGTTGCCCGGCGGTGAAATCGTTCCCGCCATGCAGCGCGGTGTGATCGACGCGTTCGAATTCAACAACCCCACTGCCGACATGCGCTTTGGTGCACAAGACGTGGCCAAGTTCTATTCCATGGGGTCTTTTCACCAAGCTCAGGAATTCTTCGAAATCATCTTCAACAAGGACAAGTACAACGCCTTGCCTGCTGACCTGAAGGCCATCCTGAAGTACGCCGCCGAAGCCGCTTCCACCGCCTCCACCGCCCTGGCTCACGAGAACTACTCGAAAGATCTGCAGGAGTTGATCGTCAAGCACAAGGTTCAGGTGTCGCGCACCACCGAAGACGTGTACCGCGGCCAGCTGGCCGCCTGGGACGTCGTGACGGCCAAGCTGGAAAAAGAAGTCGACATGTTCAAAGAGGTGAACGACTCCTTCAAAGCCTGGTCGCGCCGCGTGGGCTTTTATCACTTCACCAACGAAGCCAATTACAAAATGGCTTTTGAGCACGTGCAGAAAACCAAGCTCCCAGTCTAACGACTGGCGCATCCCCGAAGGCTGTCGGAACTGGTTCCGGCAGCCTTTGTTTTTGTTGGCAAAGAGGCAGATCGTATGGAACTCTGGATTCGCAGGATCGATATATTGAGCAAATCGATAGGGCATGCTTTTTCGTGGTGTGTCCTGATCTTGACGGCATCCACCTGTTACGAGGTGTTCATGCGCTACGTGCTCAACAGTCCCACCGCCTGGGCTTTTGACATGAGTTACATGCTGTATGGCGCTTTGTTCATGATGTCGGGCGCCTACGCTGTGTCGCGCAACTCGCATGTGCGTGGCGATTTTCTTTACCGCAAATGGTCCAACCGCACCCAGGCCAAAGTCGACCTGACGTTGTACCTGGCGTTCTATTTCCCGGCCATCTTTGCAATGGTTTTCACCGGCGGTCAGTACGCCTTCGAAAGCGCGCGAATTCTGGAATCCAGTGTGAACAGCCCTGCAGGGGTACCTGTCTGGCCTTTGAAAGGGATCATATTTGTTGCTGGCCTGACCTTGTTGATCGCTGGCGCGGCCGAGGTGATGCGCTGCCTGGTGTGCCTCCGCACCGGTGAATGGTTGTCTCGAAGTGGCGACGTCGAAGAACTGGAACAAGTCCTGATCCAACAACACACTGAGAAAGCCGCGTCATGAGCGACCCCATCATTGCCCTCTTCATGCTGGGCATTTTCATCTGCTTTATTTTCATGGGATTCCCCATCGCCTTCACCTTGATGGCCATGGGCATCGGCTTTGGCTTTTACGCCTACTTCATACCCGACCAGCTGATCTGGGACAACCGCATTCTCTACCTCTTCACGCAAAACACTTTCAGCGTGATGAACAACGATGTGCTGATATCGATACCCCTGTTCTTATTCATGGGCTACATCATCGAGCGGGCCAACATCCTGGACAAACTGTTCCTGAGCCTGCAGGTGGGTTTGCGCTTTTTGCCCGGTTCCATGGCCGTGGCGGCGCTGGTGACTTGCGCGCTTTTTGCCACAGCGACCGGCATCGTGGGTGCGGTGGTCACCCTGATGGGCTTGATTGCTTTGCCACCCATGCTCAAAGCCGGTTATGACCAGAAATTGGCGAGCGGCGTCATCACCGCAGGCGGCACCCTGGGTATCTTGATTCCACCCTCGATCCTGCTCATCGTATACGCTGCCACGGCCAGCGTGTCGGTGGTCAAGCTGTATGCCGCGGCCATCATTCCGGGCTTCACGCTGGCAGGGTTGTACCTGATCTACATCATCGTGCGCGCCACCCTCAATCCCTCTTTGTGCCCCAAACCCAAAGAGGTGGATCACTACACGGTTTGGCAGAGTGCGCTGATGGTGCTCACGGCATTCGTGCCCTTGGCGGCGCTGATCATGGCGGTGCTGGGCTCCATTCTGTTTGGCTTGGCCACCCCAAGCGAAGCCGCAGCGATGGGCGCCCTGGGCGGCATCATCCTGGCCGTTGTTTACCGGGCATTCACCTGGCAGCGGCTGCGCGAGTCTGTGTACCTCACAGCTCGCACGTCGGCCATGGTGTGTTTCCTGTTCGTGGGTGCAGCCACCTTTGCGTCGGTGTTCTCGTATTTGGGTGGTGAGCATGTCGTCAAGGACTTCATGCTGGCCCTGAACCTGACCCCCGTGCAGTTTCTTTTGCTCTCGCAGTTGCTGATTTTCATTCTCGGCTGGCCCCTGGAGTGGAGCGAAATCATCATCATCTTCGTGCCCATCTTCCTGCCACTGCTGCCTTTGTATGGCATCGACCCGATCCTGTTCGGCATCCTGATTGCCATCAACTTGCAAACCTCTTTCCTGACGCCACCGATGGCGATGTCGGCCTATTATTTGAAAGGGGTTGCACCCAAAAGTCTGCAACTCGTGACCATCTTCAAGGGGTGCTTGCCGTTTGTTGGCATGGTGTTGTTCACTCTGGCCATGACCTATGTTTACCCGGCCATGGTGACCTATTTGCCTGATCAGTTCTTCAACCAAGCGGTGGAAATCGAGAGAGATCCCAACGATACGTCCATCGTCAACCCTGATTTCTTCAAAACCGAGTGATGGCTGACCACACAAAAAACGTCTCAGAACTCACCGGCTTGGAGATTCGGGAGCACCTGCTCAGCGGCCAGGAAACGGTGGAAGAGCTCACGGCCAAACTCGGGCGCTTCGCCGATGCGGCAGACCAGACCATCAAGGCCTTCGCACACCGCGATGACCGCGTGGTGGCCTTGCAAGCCGACCATCTGCAGCGCAGGCGCACTGCGGGAGACCTGCCTGGACCGCTCTACGGAGTGTCAGTGGGTGTCAAGGACATCATCGACACCATTGATTTTCCGACCGAGTACGGCAGCCCCATCCATGCCGGGCGCTATTCTGTGAGTGACGCCACTGTTGTTTCCCGCTTGCGTGCGGCGGGTGCGGTCATCTTCGGCAAAACAGTGACCACCGAGTTTGCGACCTCGCATCCGGGCCCCACGCGCAACCCGCACAACGTGGACCACACCCCTGGGGGTTCTTCAAGCGGTTCGGCGGCGGCTGTTGCCGCGGGCATGGTGCCAGTGGCTTTGGGTACGCAGACCAATGGCTCCATCATCCGGCCCGCTTCTTTTTGCGGGGTGTATGCGTTCAAACCATCGCGCGGCTTGTTGCCGCGAACAGGGGTGCTCGATCAGTCGCCATCTCTCGACGAAATCGGCGTCTTCGCACGCAACCTGGAAGACATCGCCAAAGTCACCGAAATCATGTCGGGCGACGATGGCCACGATTCGGCCAGTGCGCGCCAGTCGCCACGCCGTCTCTTCGACGTGGCTGTCTCAGAGCCGCCTTTGCAGCCCAGATTCTGTTTCGTCAAAACCCCTTGGTGGGACGACGTGGACCCGGAGGCGCGTGAGGCCTATGAGGCATTCGTGGATCATCTGGGTGATTGCGTCGAATACGTTGTGCTGCCCGACATCGTGAAAAAGGCGGCCCTCTGGCTGGCCACGATCAACGAAGTCGAACTCGGCGTGTGCCTGCAACACGAGTGGAACCACAGCCGGGAGCTGCTGAGCGATGCCTTGCGCGCACGGGTTGAAAAATCCATGACCATTTCGGGCACCGAGTACCTGATCGCCAAAGACCGCATGATTCACGTGATGGGTGCGTTCGACGAGTATTTCGCCTCCTACGATGCGATTTTGTGTCCGGCGGCATTGGGGACCGCACCGCACGGTCTGGCTTCCACCGGCAACCCGATCATGCAGACCGCCTGGAGCTTTGCCGGATTGCCCAGCGCCAATCTGCCTCTTTTGACCCTGTCGAATGGATTGCCGCTTGGCGTTCAGGCGGTAGGTTCGTACCAAAATGACGGTCGCTTGCTGCGCTCTTCTCGCTGGCTGGTGTCTGAGTTTGTCAACAGGAACATGTCATGAAAAAGCTTCAGCGCTACACGGGCCTTGTAGGTCTGATCTTGATGGCCGCATTCCTGGTGCCCTACATCATGAAGCTGCCGCAACTCGACATCACAGTCATTCTGCTGGGGGGGTTGGCTTTGGCGGCTTATGACTATTTTTCAAGCGGGAACGATGACAACTCAAGTTGATCTTCGCTGGTGGGAGATCTGGACAGTTCGAGCAGCGCCTCCTCACAGCGAACCAATTTTTTCTGCTTGAACAATGAGTCACTAATTCAAAAAAAAGCTCATTCAACACGACATCAAAGTTCCTGCGCATCGAAGCGTCCATCCACCTATGCCAAGAGCGCCAGGGTCAGCTCGTCCATGTGGCAAATGATGCGCTGAACTGGCAGGCCGGCAAAGGCCCGCCCGTGGCCCTCTGGGCAGTAGCCCCACACGGTGGCACCAGCGGCCAGTCCTGCCTGCGCTCCGGTGGCCGTGTCTTCCACCACCAGGCAGTGCGCCGGGTCGGCGCCCAAGTGGGCGGCCGCAGCCAGGTACACATCGGGATGAGGTTTGGAACGCGGCTGGTCGTGACCGCTGAAAATGCGGTCACCGAAATACGGTGACATCCGTGCCATTTCGATCTGCATCACCACCTTGGGCTTGTCGGCTCCCGAAGCGCAGGCAATGCGGCCTTCGGTATGGGTGTGGGCGGCAATCACTGCATCGAGCGCTCCCACCACCGTCTGCAACTCGGCGCGCAGACGGTGGTCGCGCCGTGCATAAAACATGTGCATCCACTCCTCAGTGAGCGGTCGACCGGTTTCGCGCTCGATGCGCGCGCGCTCGTCGCGAACGGCTTTGCCGATGAAGATCGCGTGACACTCGGCCTGGGTGAGTGCCCAGCCGGATTCGTTCAACACCTCACGCAGCACACCGTTGGTGATGGGTTCGCTGTCGACCAGCACACCGTCGCAATCGAACAGAACAGCATCAAACATCGGAGCCCCCCCGATGCACCCGCGGCGCCTCCCCCCGGTGGGGGGCCACACCTGAGGCCCGGCGAAGCCGGTTCCTCGGTGTGTTGGGTTTCGGACACTTCGCCCCCCCAAGGTTTTGCCCTCGCGAACTCAGGCGTGATTGGTCGGATCCCACCGGAGTGAATTGCACAACTGCAGTTCTCCCTGAGCTTGCAAGACGACGGTCCCCTGGTCCGCCTTCGCAAATGCAACGCCTTCGATTCATGTCTTGATCTCTCCTGATACGTAATACCAGCGCCCGTCCTCGCGCACAAAGCGGCTGCACTCTTCCAGACGCTGCCCGCGCCCGCCCATGCGAGAGCGAGCGACAAATTCGACTTCGGCGTGATCGGCATCGATTGCGTGATGGCGCTTGACTGCCAGTCCCAGCCATTTCACACCGGTGTCCAACGCCAGGTCGGCCGGGCGCGCGCTGGGGTGCCAGGTGGACAGCAAGTAGTCGGCCCGCGCCCGCACGAACGCGCTGTAGCGCGA
>JAABRN010000049.1 GCA_011390855.1 Hydrogenophaga sp.
TTTTCGCCCTCGGTGGCCACTCGCTGATGGCGCTGCGGATGTTTGCCCGGATCCACCGCGAGTTCGACAAATCCCTGCCACTGGCCACACTGCTGCAGCATCCCACCATCCGGGGTCTGGCCAGCGTTCTGGTCCCACCGGTCGAGGTGAAAGCGGCCAACGCTCCTCCGATTCCGGGCAAAGGCAATGTCGTGACTCTCGCGCGTGGTGGCAACGACACCCCGCTGTTTTGCATTCACGGCGGTGATGGCGGGGTCCTTTTCTACCGCAGTCTCGCGATGTTGATGCCGCCGGAACTTCCGCTGCATGCCATCGAGTCGCTGGAACTCGGCAACAGTGGACCCATTGAATCTTCCAGCATCGAAGAAACGGCGGCAGGCTACGTCCGCAGCCTGCGAGCCATACAGCCGCAAGGGCCTTACCGGATTGCCGGCTACTCATTTGGCGGAGTGGTGGCACACGAAATGGCCTTCCAGCTGACCAGGGACGGGCATGCAGTCGAGTTCGTGGGTCTTTTCGACACCCACAACCCGGCGGCTCTGGAACGGACCTACTCCATGATGGAGCGGCTGCGTGTCTTTTGGATTCAGAACGCGGCCGTGCCGGTGTGGCGCCGGCTGAAGCTGGTGCAGACCCGAATGAGCGAAGGGATCCGAACCAAACGCAGGGTGAAGGCGGAGACCCTGGCCGCGCAACGCTGCGGTCCGGCAGAGGCCTACAGCGATCTGCGCCGTGTGCAGGTCCGCCAGGACAATTGGCGGGCCATGCAGGCCTATCGCCCCCAGGCTTCCCAGGGACGCATCACTCTTTTCAGGACCTCGAAGGTCAATGACAAGGTCGAGCGTCCAGCCGACTATGGTTGGGCCGCCCTTGCAGGTGGCGGGTTGGAAATTGTCTTGGTCCCCGGAGAGCATCTGACTCTTTTTGCGCCAGAGAACATCGCCACCCTGGCCCAGGCGCTGACGGACTCCCTCCGTCAATCCGAGCGCTTGCTTCGCTGATGTGAATCCCCCCGGCCGCTATGCGCGGCCTTTCGTCTGGCTGAGGCTTCCCTGGCAGTTACTGCTGGGCAACCCGGTGTGCTTCCGCCTGCGAAGCAATCGCCTGCCGCGCGTTCGTATCCAGACGGGCCAGGTTTTTCATCTGCATGGCCATGCGCGGGTTCTTGCGCAGCAGATCCTCATGCCGCCCAAGAAAATCCCAGTACAGCGTCGTGAAGGGGCATGCGCCTGAACCTGTGGACTGAGCGGGGTCGTACCGGCAGCCCTTGCAATGGTTGCTCATGCGCTGGATGTATTTGCCCGTGGCCACGTAAGGCTTGCTGGCCATCAGACCGCCGTCGCCGAACTGGCTCATGCCCAGGGTGTTGGGCAGCTCCACCCATTCCACTGCGTCCACGTACACGCTCAGGTACCACTGGTGCACCGCTTGTGGCTTCACACCCAGCAACAGGGCGTAGAGGCCGGTGACCATGAGCCGCTGGATGTGGTGGGCGTAGCCGTGCTCCAGCGTCTGGCCGATGGCGTCTTTCAGGCAGGCCATGTCGGTTTCGCCGGTCCAGTACCAGGCAGGCAATTCGGCTGTGGCGTTCAGCGCATTGCGCTCGAGGTAGTCGGGCATCTGCGTCCAGTAGATGCCGCGCACGTACTCGCGCCAGCCCAGGATCTGCCGGATGAAGCCCTCCACGGCGGCCAGAGGGGCGTGGCCGCTCTTGTGGGCACTTTCAGCGGCAGCCACCACCTCGCGCGGATTCAACAGCTTGAGGTTGAGCGCGCTGCTGAGGTGTGAGTGGTACAGCCAGGCTTCGCCCGACCACATGGCATCTTCGAACTGTCCAAACAGTGGCAGGCGTTCATGGACAAAGGTTTCCAGGGCCTGCAGGGCTTGTGCGCGGGTCACTGGCCAGCCGAACTGCTGCAGGCTGCCCGGGTGTTTGCCAAAGCGCGAACGCACGTCATCAATGACCGCCCGGGTGATGGCATCGGGATCAAACCGCGACGGCGGTGGCACGTTCTGCGGGCCGGTTTTGCCGAAAGACTCACGGTTGTCGGCATCGAAGTTCCACTGCCCACCAACGGGCTGCTTGCCATCCATCAGGATGCCGTGCTTGTGCCGCAGTTCGCGGTACCAGTACTCAAGCCGCAATTGCTTGCGGCCCTTGGCATGGGCTGCAAATTCGCGCACCGTGCTGAAAAAATGGGTGTCGTCGCGCAGGTCCAGCGGCAGCTGGTGTCGTTCGGCGGTGTCACGCAGGGCCTGCAGCACGCGCCAGTCGCCGGGCGCGGTGAGCACGAGACCTTTTGGCTTGAGTGTTTCGATGGCTCGGCTCAGTTCGCTGGCGAGGGTACCGGTGTTGTCCTCAGCACCCAGCTGGATGTAGCGAACCGGCAGGCCTTGCGTACGCAGATGCTCAGCGAAGTGGCGCATGGCGCTCAGGAACACCGCGATGCGCTGCTGGGCCGACCAGACGTGCTCGGACTCCTCAGCCACCTCGGCCATCCACACCACGTCCTGCTTGGGATCAAAGTCTTGCAGCGCACTGGAAGTCTCATCGAGCTGATCGCCCAGCACGATGATCAGATTTCGCACAGAAGCGGGCAGGGGCTCGTTCACTTGCGGTTCTCCCCAGTTGATTTTTGGGCGCGGCAGGCGGTCGAGCAATACAACACCGCCTCCCAGTTCTTCGCCCAGGCCTTGCGCCAGGTCATGGGTCGCCCGCAGACCGCGCAGGGTTTGCTGGGCAGAGACTGCTTGTTGCCCTTGAAGCCGTTGTTCTTCATGCAGGCGTGGCAGGACGGCTCAGCGCCTTGGCGATGCGGCCGCGCTTGACGGTCGCGCGCGGAACCTGCTGGGGCAGGTGTTCGAACCAGCGACGCACATCGTCCTCCACGCACAAACCGTGCATGTAGTTGTAAATGGCCTTGCGCAGTCCAATGCCGAGCGCGTCGTGGTCCGTGCCGGTGGGGTCGATGAAACCGATGTCGTTCTTCGCAAAGCTGACGGGTGGCAGCGGGATGAGTTCGATGCCGTATTCGGCCGGGTTCATGCCGACCGGGGAATGCACGGTGCAGCTGAAGCGGTGAAAGAAGCCACTCTGGATACAGCCGTTCTCGAACAGTTGGCGCACGTATTCCAGCGCATCCACGGTGTCTTGCAGCGTTTGGGTGGGAAAGCCATACATCAGGTAGGCATGCACCAGGATGCCGGCATCGCTGAAACCCTTGGTCACGCGCGCCACCTGTTCCACCGACACGCCCTTTTTCATCAACGTCAGCAGCCGGTCACTGGCCACTTCCAGGCCGCCGCTCATGGCGATGCAGCCGCTCTGCGCAAGCAACTCCGCCAGTTCGGGCGTGAAGGTTTTTTCGAAACGGATGTTGCCCCACCAGGAGATGTTGAGCTGGCGGCGGATCAGTTCTTCGGCCAAAGCTTTGAGGGCCTTGGGTGGTGCGGCTTCGTCCACGAAGTGGAAACCGGTCTGGCCAGTTTCATTCACGATGGCCTCGATGCGGTCGGCCAGCGTGGTGGCGGTGGCGGTCTCATAGCGGCCGATGTAGTCCAGGCTCACGTCGCAGAAACTGCACTTTTTCCAGTAGCAGCCGTGGGCCACGGTGAGCTTGTTCCAGCGACCGTCACTCCACAGCCGGTGCATGGGATTGAGCATGTCCAGCAGGCTCAGGTACCGGTCCAGCGGAAGCCCGTCCCAGGTGGGTGTGCCCACGTCTTCAAAGGGAATGTCGGGTTCGACCAGGTTGATGTACTGCACCCTGCCTTCGTCGTTGCGCACAAAAGTGCGCACCAGACGCTGCCTCGAGCGCTGCCCGCGCAGGTGTTCCATCAGCGCCACCACCGGACGCTCGCCGGCATCGAGGGTCACGTAGTCCACATAGTCGAACAGGCGGGGGTCGCTCAGCTCGCGCAGTTCTGTGTTCACGAAGCCACCCCCCAGCGCGATATTGACCATGGGGTTGTGCGCCTTGATGGTTTGCGCAATGCGCAACGCGGCGTACACCGATCCCGGGAACGGTACCGACAGCAACACCAGCGCAGGCCGGTGTTGTTCCAGCGCGGCCAGTGTCAGGTCCTGCAGCAGGCGGTCCACCAATGTGGGGGGCGCCGCAAGCGCATGGGCCAGCGGGTCGAAGGTGGGCTGGCTGCTGGCCAGAGACTCGGCGTAGCGCACAAACTCGAAGCGCTCGTCCACTGCATCGCGCAGCACATCGGCCAGATCGTTGAGGAACAGGGTGCAGAGGTGGCGCGCCTTGTCCTGCACGCCCAGCGCACCAAAGGCCCAGGCCAGCGGGTCGCCGCTGCCGTCGTCTTCATAGGCGTCCAGCGCGGCAAAGCGCGGGCCTTCAGGCAGCAGGCCGCGCGCGGCGATGCGGTGCGCCAGGGTAGAGTCGCGGCCCTGTAGAAAACGGATCACCGGCCCGATGGTGGCCCGGTAGGTTTCGAACTGATCCATGAAGGCATGTACGCTGCCAGTGCGGTCTCGCTCGGGCAGTGCCAGCGCCTGCCCGCGCACCGCTTCCAGGCCCGCAGGCGTGAACAGCTTGAGCACCAGCGCCAACGCCAGATCCGCCTGCACCGCATCCACGCCACGCGAACGCAGGAAACCCGTGAGGTAGGCGGTGGACGGGTAGGGCGTGTTGAGCTGCGTCATCGGCGGGATGAGGCTCAGCACGCGAAATTCGGAAGTCATGGTGCGTTGAGATGGGGCGAAGCAACGAGCTTAGCCCAAGAAGCAGGGCAAGGCTCGATCACCAAGCAGTGCCCCGCCAACACACTGCCGGTTAGCGTGCCCCCATTCCAGAGGTGCCGTGGAACCGGCTTCGCCGGGCCAGTGGCACCGCCCCCTTTCAGGGGGGTGACGCCGAAGGCGGCGCGGGGGGTAGTCAACACTCCACGATATTCACCGCCAAGCCACCCCGCGATGTCTCCTTGTATTTGGTCTTCATGTCGGCGCCGGTCTCGCGCATGGTCTTGATGACTTTGTCCAGGCTCACAAAATGCGTGCCGTCGCCGCGCAGCGCCATGCGTGCGGCGTTGATGGCCTTGACCGACGCAATCGCGTTGCGCTCGATGCACGGAATCTGCACCAGGCCACCCACCGGGTCGCACGTCAGGCCCAGGTGGTGTTCCATGCCGATCTCGGCGGCGTTCTCGACCTGTTCGGGCGTACCGCCCATCACCGCGCACAAGGCGGCAGCCGCCATGGAGCAGGCCACGCCCACTTCGCCCTGGCAGCCCACCTCGGCACCGCTGATGCTGGCGTTTTCCTTGTAGAGAATGCCGATGGCCGCCGCGGTGAGCAGGAAGTCGACCACGCCATCGTCGGTGGCGCCGGGCACAAAACGCCGGTAGTAGTGCAGCACGGCGGGCACGATACCGGCCGCTCCATTGGTGGGCGCGGTGACCACACGGCCGCCGGCGGCGTTTTCTTCGTTCACCGCCAGGGCATAGAGGTTCACCCAGTCGAGCACGGCCAGCGGGTCGGTGAGGGCTTTTTCCGGGTGGGCCGTCAGGTCGTGGTGCAACTGGTGGGCCCGGCGCTTGACCTTGAAGCCGCCCGGCAACACGCCATCGGTCTGACATCCACGAACCACGCAAGCCTGCATGACCTCCCAGATACGCAGCAGGTTTTGGCGCACGTCGCTGTCGCTGCGCCAGTGGCGCTCGTTGGCCAGCATCACACCCGCGATGGACAGGCCATGTTCCTGGCATCGCTTCAGCAGCTCGTCGCCGGAGCGGAAGGAAATGGGCAGCTCGGTGGTGTCGGGCGCGATGGCCTTTTGGCGGCTGCCGTCTGCGGCCACCTCTTCACTGACCACGAAAC
>JAABRN010000050.1 GCA_011390855.1 Hydrogenophaga sp.
CAAGCCTGCGCGGCGCGAGACCGACACCATGGACACGTTCGTGGACTCGTCGTGGTATTTCATGCGCTACTGCGACCCCGCCAACACCGAGAAGATGGTGGCCGACGGCGCCGACTACTGGATGCCGATGGACCAGTACATCGGTGGCATCGAACACGCGATCCTGCACCTGCTGTACGCGCGCTTCTGGACCAAGGTCATGCGCGACCTGAATCTGGTGAAGGTGGATGAGCCCTTCACCCACCTGCTCACCCAGGGCATGGTGCTCAACCACATCTACAGCCGCCGCACCGCCAAGGGCGGCAAGGACTACTTCTGGCCGCACGATGTGGAGCATGTGCTTGACGAAGCCGGCAAGGTGGTGGGTGCGAAGCTCAAGAACCCGGCCACCAGCGGAGATGGCATGCTGCCCGTGGGCACGCCCATCGACTACGAGGGCGTGGGCACCATGTCCAAGTCCAAGAACAACGGCGTCGACCCCCAAGACCTGATCGAAAAGTACGGTGCCGACACCGCGCGCCTCTACACCATGTTCACCGCCCCGCCAGAGGCCACGCTGGAATGGAACGACGCGGCGGTGGAAGGCAGCTACCGCTTCCTGCGGCGGGTCTGGGGCTTCGGCCACAAGCTCGCAGCCATCGGCAAGCTGGGGGCACTCGCCGCTGGTGTGTCGGGTCAGTCGCTGTCCAAGGCCGCCAGGGCACTTCGCCTGGAGATGCACACCGTGCTCAAGCAAGTGGACTACGACTACCAGCGCATGCAGTACAACACGGTGGTCTCGGGCGCGATGAAGATGCTCAATGCGCTGGAGGACTTCAAGTCTGATGGGTCCGCCGCAGACAACGCCGCACTCGCTGAAGGCTTCGGCATTCTGCT
>JAABRN010000051.1 GCA_011390855.1 Hydrogenophaga sp.
TGCTGCGCTGCCTGTACCCGGCCACGCCTCACATCGCCCACACGCTGTGGAGCGGTCTGGGCTACGCGGGCGAGCTGCTCGATGCGCCGTGGCCCGTGGCCGATGAAGCCGCTCTGCAGCGCGACGAGATCGAGCTGGTGCTGCAGGTCAACGGCAAGCTGCGCGGCAGCATCACCGTGGCAGCCGGCGCCGACAAGGCCACCATCGAAGCGGCGGCACTGGCCAGCGAGGCATTCCAGAAGCAGGCGCAGGGCGCCACGCCGAAAAAGGTCGTGGTGGTGCCGGGTCGTCTGGTCAACGTGGTGATATAACCTTTTTCGACATGAACCCCACTTCCTCATACCCCATGCAGTCCCGCCCTCCGCTGGGTCGTCGTTCGCTGATTCGCGGCATGTTTGGGGCAGCCGCACTGGCGTCCACCGGGTGGCTGACCGGTTGTGGCTTTGCGTTGCGCCAGACGCCTACCTTTGCCTTCAAGTCCGTGCGCATTGCAGGTAGCGAAGGGACGCCAGTGGTTCGAGCATTGCGCAGCGTGCTGGAAACTTCAGGATTACGCACCCTGAGCACGGCCCGGCCCGCCGGTTCGCAGGCGGCTGCGGCCGATGTGGTGCTCACGGTATTTGTGGACCAGCGCGAGATCGCCGTGGTGGGGCAGACGGCCGCTGGTCAGGTGCGGGAGCTGCAACTTCGCACCCGCTTCAAGTTTCAGCTGTCCTCGCCCACAGGGCGAATCCTGATCGAGGAATCAGAGCAGCTGCTGGAGGGAGACCTCAGCTTCGCAGAGACCGACGCCCTTTCCAATGCCGGTGAACAGGAATTGATGTTCCAGGACCAGCAAGCCGAAATGGTGCAATTGGTGCTGAGGCGCCTGGCGGCCGTGCAGACATCCTGAGGCTGCCATGCAGGTCGCTGCAGCGCAATTGGCCGGCCAGCTGCAACGCGGCTTGAAGAGTCTCTACACCGTTTACGGTGACGAGCCCTTGCTGGTGCAGGAAGCGGCCGACGCCGTCCGCGCAGTGGCGCGCACCCAGGGTTGTTCCGAACGCACGGTGCACACCGTGGCGGGTGCGCACTTTGACTGGAGCGAAGTGCTGGCCAGTGGCGGCTCGCTCAGCCTGTTTGCCGACAAACAACTGATCGAGATCCGTGTGCCATCGGGCAAGCCTGGCAAGGACGGCTCGCAGGTCTTGCAGCAGATCGCGCAATCGTCACAGGGCAACGACAGCACGGTCACGCTCGTGATTCTGCCCCGGCTCGACGCAGCCACCCAGAAAGGCGCCTGGTTTGCTGCACTCGAGAATTTTGGTGTCACCGTGCGCATTGAGCCGGTGGAGCGCAAGGCATTGCCCCAATGGATCGCGCAGCGCTTGCAACTGCAGAGCCAGCACGTGGCCAGTGGTGAAGAGGGGCAGCGAACGTTGCAGTTTTTTGCAGACCGTGTGGAAGGCAATCTGCTTGCCGCGCATCAGGAAATCCAGAAACTTGCACTGCTGTACCCCGGTGGTGAACTGAGCTTTGAGCAGGTTGAGTCTGCCGTGCTCAATGTGGCCCGTTACACGCCCTTCAAGCTGGCCGAGGCCGTGCTGGGTGGGCAGGGCTTGCGCGTACAGCGCATGCTCGATGGCTTGCAAGCCGAGGGTGAGGCGGCGGTGCTGGTGCACTGGGCGTTGTCTGAAGACATTCGCACCTTGCACCGCATTCGCAGCGCCATGGACGCCGGGCGCCCCCTGCCCATGGCGCTGCGCGAAAACCGCGTCTGGGGCGTGAAGGAAAAACTCATGGAGCGTGCGCTGCCTCTGCTCTCCATGGCGCAGCTCAGCCGCTGGCTGGAAGACGCGCACCTGGTGGATGGGATCGTCAAGGGATTGAAGGCGCCCGGCTGGCCAGCCGATCCCTGGCAGGCGCTGCATCAGATGGCGATGAAGGTGACGCTGGCGGTTAAGTAAGCACCCCCCGCGCCGCTTCGCGTCACCCCCCTGAAGGGGGGCGATACCAGTCGTCCGGCAAAGCCGGCCCGACGGTATCTCTGGATCAAGGCACTTCGCGCGAGAGGGGTAGTCCGATCCCGCTTGTGCCGTGTGGCCGGGCTGAGCAGCGCAGCGGCGTGGGGATCAGAAATTCGCATGTCCGAAGGCCGCGCAGCGGACAAGTTTGCGAATTTCCCCCACGACGCGAGCAGCGCAAGGAACCGCGCAGCGGCCCGGACTTCGGCTCGCCTTTTTTTGGCCTACGTTTCTTTGGCGAAGCAAAGAAAGGTAGGTCGGCCGCCGGGCCGAGACCCGGCCAAGCAAAGCTTCCGGAGAACAAGAGTATTGGCGGGCGTGGCCCCTCACCCCAACCCTCTCCCCAGAGGGGCGAGGGAGTGAAGAGTCAAACGCTTCAATCGTTCCCGACCGTTTCCCCAGCCAACGGCCGCCGCAACATCACCTCCCGAAAATCACTCGGCGTCAACCCCGTGTGTTCGCGGAACACGCGGCTGAAGTGGGCGCCGTTGTTGAAGCCCCATGAGAAGGCGATGTCGGTGATGGTGCGCTGGGCGTGGGTGGGGTCCCTGAGGTCGCTCATGCAGGCCTGTAGCCGTCTGCGCAGGATGTAGTGTGCAGGTGTGTCGTCTTCGGCATGGAAGGCGTTGTGCAGATGGCGCTTGCTGCAGTTCAGCGCCTGTGCGATGTGGTCCAGGGTGAGCGAGGGGTCGCGCAGGTGGCGGCCGATGTGATCGCGGATGCGGTCGCGAAATGCTTCGAGCTGGGTGGTGGCGCTTTCCTGGCCTGCCAGTTCCTGCAGCGACAGGCGCACCAGTTCCACGATGAGTTCGCCGGCACCCCGGGCGGCCGTCTCGCTCATGCTGGGCAGTTCCTGATAGGTGCTTCGCATGGTCTCCAGCGCCACGCGCGCAATGCCGTTGACACCGCCCACATGCCGCGCCATGAGCGGCTCCAGTTTCAAACCGCGCTCGATCAACTGTTCCTTGGGCAGCATCACGATGAGGTGTTCCACGCGTTCGGGATTGCCGATTTCGTAGCTGCCGGTGGTGTCGTAAATGGCCCATCCGCCTGGGCGCACCCACGCCTGTCTGCCTTGTTGTTCCACCGTGGCGCTGCCGCGCCAGGGCGCCACGATTTTCAGGTAGCTGCGTTCACTGGCACGCGCCAGGCGGGGACTGCGCAACACGCGGTGGCGGTTGGCCTCAAGCTTGGTGAGCACGACCGACCCAGCTTGCGTGGCCGCCATGTGACCGTCAAACACGGTATCGCCATACAGGTCGGATTCGAGGCCGCCAAAGTGGGTCCACACCCAGTCGCGCCAGATCGCTGCGCGCTCGCTTGGTGCGACTGTGTCGGTGCTCATCACTGAGGATGGGGTCATGGGCGTGCTCCGTCGCAGGGTGGGAGGGAAATTATGTGCCCCGGCGTGCCCCTGTGCATACCCTGGGGTTGAGGGTTAACCCGCAGCCATGTGCGCGTTTGGGCAAGTGTGTTTTGCACGCAGAGCAAAGCCAAAAGGCGGAGTGCCGCCTACGATTCTTGCTGGTCAATACCCACAACAGGAGACACATCATGGTTCATCCCAATCGCCGACTGGTCATCAAGGGCGCCGCCGCTGCGGTGGGCGCCATGTCCTTTGCACCGCAACTCATGGCGCAATCGGCGCCGGTTCGCATCGGGTATTCGATGTCGAGAACCGGCCCCTGGACCGGTGGTGCCCAAGTGAGTCAGGAGCCCAATTACCTGCTCTGGGCCGAACAGCAGAACGCTGCGGGTGGTCTCGATGTGAAAGGCGTCAAGCGCCAGATCCAGCTCATCAGCAGCGACGATCGAAGCGACACAGAAACCGTGGTGCGCACCTACGAAAAACTCATGGGCAGCGACAAAGTCGACCTGGTTCTGCCGCCCTGGGGCAGCAACGCCAACTTCGCCGTGGCTCCGCTGGCCAACCGCTTCCAGTACCCGTTCCTGGCGCCCACCGCACTGAGCCGGCGCCTGGTGGACATGAAGCTGCCGTATTTCTTCCTGCTGCTGCAGCAGCCTGCGCCCATGACGAATGCGCTGGTCGACATGCTCAAGGCCAATGGCGTGAAGACTGTGGCGCTGATCTATGTGGACGACCTGTTTGGTCTGGAGAACTACGCTGCGTTCAAGGTGGCGCTGCAGGGCAGCGGCATCACCATGGTGGAAGACAAGAGCTACCCCGGCGGCGTGAAGGACCTGTCGCCCGTGCTGCGCTCGATGAAGGACAAGAACCCCGACGCGTTCGTGGGCTTCACCTACCCGCCCGACACGATTCTGGCCAGCCGCCAGAGCAAGGAGATCGGCTTCAACCCGAAATTCTTCTACGCGTCGGTGGGCACTGCCTTCCCGCTTTACAAGAACGTGATGACGCCTGTCGGTGCGGAAGGCGTGTTGGGCATGGGCTCATGGAACAGCAAGACCAGCCCCGGTGCCAAGGCCTACTTCGACGCGCACGTGGCCAGCCAGAAGAAGGAGCCCGATCGCTGGGCCAGCGGCGCCTGCTGGGCCGGCCTGGAGATCCTCACCAACGCGGTGAAGGCCCAGGGCCTGGACCGCAAGGCCATTCGCGACTACGTGGCCAACACCACCCACAAGACCATCATTGGCGATATCCGGTTCAGCGGCAGCGAGAACGTGGGCACGCCGGGCACCGTGGGCCAGTGGCAGAACGGCGAGTTCGAGGTGGTGTGGCCGCAGAACGTGGCCACGGCACCGCTCAATCCGGCAAAGCCTGCCTGGAGGTAAGGCCCACCCCCGCGCCGCGCCTGCGGCGCGTCACCCCCTCAAGGGGGCAGCGCGTGCGGCCCGGCAAAGCCGGTTCCGCCGCGCTCTTGGATAACTTCCCCTCACTCGTATGTCCTTCTCCGCCTGGCTCGAACTCCTCGCCTCCGGTCTCATCACCGGTGGCATTTACGCGCTCGT
>JAABRN010000052.1 GCA_011390855.1 Hydrogenophaga sp.
GCCCGCAATCTCGCGCCAACCTGGATCTACCTGATTTGCCGTGGCTTTGTGGCGCTCTCGCGCACGCTCAACGAAATCATCGTGGCGATTTTTTTGGTGGCCATGTTCGGCTTTGGGCCGTTTGCCGGTTTCCTCACGCTGACCTTTGCCACCATCGGTTTCATGGCCAAGCTCATGGCCGAAGACATCGAAGAAATCGAAGCCTCGCAGCTTGAAGCGCTGCGCGCCACTGGCGCGGGCTACCTGCAGGTGCTGGATTTTGCGGTGCTCTCGCAGGTCATGCCTCGGCTGGTGGGCCTGTCGCTGTATCGGCTGGATATCAATTTCCGCGAATCGGCGGTGATCGGCATCGTGGGCGCCGGCGGCATTGGTGCCACGCTGAACACCGCCATGGACCGCTACGAATTCGACTCAGCCGCGGCCATCATCCTGGTCATCATCGCCATCGTCATGGTGGCCGAGTACAGCTCGGGCTTGCTCAGAAAGCGCATCCAGTGAGCACGAATTCCCCGAACTTGCCTGTGTGGCGCAAACGCTCCACCCGCGCCGACTGGATGGTGTTTGGTGGCTGGGTGCTGGCGTTGGCCTTCGTCTCCTGGACTTTCCAGGTCATGACCCAGGACACCATCTGGGCTTTTGTTGCCGATGCACCGGCGCAGATGGAGGACATCGGCTCGCGCATGATGCCCCCGGCCTGGAGTTTTTTGGCCGAATTGTGGTGGCCGCTGTGGGAAACCATCAACATCGCCACGCTGGGCACGCTCATGGGGCTCGTGATGGCGGTACCCGTGGCTTTTCTGGCGGCCAGCAACACCACGCCGAGTGCACGCTTTGTGCGCCCGCTGGCGTTGTTTGTCATTGTGGCTTCGCGCTCCATCAATTCACTCATTTGGGCGCTGTTGCTGGTGGCCATTCTCGGCCCCGGTGTGCTGGCCGGTATTTTGGCGATTGCTTTGCGGTCCATCGGCTTCATCGGCAAGCTGCTCTATGAAGCCATCGAAGAAATTGACGCTGGACAGGTCGAGGCGATCACCGCCACCGGTGCTTCCAATGCACAGGTGATGGCCTGGGGCGTGGTGCCGCAGGTGGCTCCCACGCTGGCCGGCATCACGGTTTTTCGTTGGGACATCAACATCCGCGAGTCCACCGTGCTGGGCTTGGTGGGTGCGGGCGGTATCGGCGTCAAGCTGGAAGCCGCGCTGGGCACGCTGGCCTGGCCCAAGGTCACCATGCTGCTGATCATGATCCTGGCCACGGTGGTGGTCAGTGAGTGGGTCACAGCCAAGGTGCGCGATAAATTGATCTGAAGCGGACTCAGTGCCGCTGGCAGGCCAGCACCAGCGGCCAGAAGGCCTCCAGCGCGGGTGTGGGATGGCCGGGGCGCTTGGCCGCTTCGTCCCAGTGGCGCAGCCGCACCGCGTCCATGGCGTGCGCAATGTCGTGCAGCAAGGCCGAAACCCCAAGGGAATGGGTTGAAAACAGCGCCACTCGTTGTTGCAAACGCTCAAAGAGGATATGGAGAGTGGGTGTCGTCATTTCGTCATGAAATTGTCGTGATCGGGTCATCGTCGCTGCCAAGAATGAAAGCACCATGACCCTTGGAGAACAACGCATGAAATCACACCTGTCCCGCCGCTTCCTGCTGGCCACCGCAGCTGCGCTGAGCTTGTCGCTTTCCGGCAACCTGCTGGCACAGAGCAAGACCGAGCTGCTCGTCTACAGCGCCCTGGAGGCCGACCAGATCAAGGCTTACGAAGAAGCTTTTGAAAAGGCCTACCCCACCATCGACCTGAAGTTCGTGCGCGACTCCACCGGCATCGTCACCGCCAAGCTGCTGGCTGAAAAAGCCAACCCGCAAGCCGATGTGGTGTGGGGCCTGGCCGCCACCTCGCTCATGCTGCTGGACAAGGAAGGCATGCTCATGCCGTACGCCCCCAAGGGCCTGGAGGCAGTGAAGCCCGCCATGCGCGACCCACGCCCCCAGCCCACCTGGGTGGGCATGGACGTGTGGGCCTCTGCGGTGTGCTTCAACACGGTGGAAGCAGCCAAAAAGAACATGCCATTGCCCAAGAGTTGGGCCGATTTGACCAACCCGGCCTACAAGGGCCAGATCAGCATGCCCCATCCCGCCAGTTCGGGCACGGGCTACCTGATGGTGTCGTCCTGGCTGCAGATGATGGGCGAGGACAAGGGCTGGGCTTACATGGACGCCCTGCACGAGAACATGGGCTCATACACGCATTCGGGCAGCAAGCCCTGCCGCCAGGCAGGCGCTGGTGAATACCCTGTCGGTCTGAGCTTTGAATACCGCGCCAACAAGACCAAGAAGGACGGTGCGCCCATCGCCATCGTGCTGCCGTCTGAAGGCCTGGGCTGGGACATGGAAGCCACGGCCATCCTGAAGACCACGAAGAAGGTCGACGCCGCCAAGGCCCTGGCAGACTGGGCTGTGTCGCGTCAGGCCAATCAGCTCTACGCCAAGAACTTCGCGGTGGTGGCCCTGCCCGGCATCCAGGAAAAGCTCGAATTCATCGAGGGCGACGTGGAGAAGATGCTGGCCAAGAACGACTTCACCTGGGCTGCCAGCAACCGCGAGCGCGTGCTGGCCGAGTGGAGCCGCCGCTACGAGAGCAAGGCAGAGAAGCGCTGACGTGTTCCAGCCGCCCCAACCCGGTCGCAGCGCTGGTGAGACCGCCACTCACCTGGCGGACTTGCGCGTGACGTCGGCGCCGCTGCCGGGTGCGAGAGATGAAGCGGGTGGCTCACCGGCAGAAGTTGCCAAGCCTGGGCCAGCTATTGCCGCCGAGCAGCGGGCCAGAGAAGCGGCTGCGCCACTGCTGAGCCTGCGGGGTGTCACCCGGAAGTACGGCACGCAAACCGTACTGGACAGTGTCGACCTCGACATTGGACCCCAGGAATTCGTCTGTCTGCTGGGTCCGTCGGGTTGCGGCAAGACCACCTTGCTGCGCATCGTCTGCGGCATTGAAAGTGGCTTTGGCGGCAACCTTCACATGGCGGGTCAGGACATCACTTCGTGGCCGGCCGCACAGCGCCGCTTTGGCGTGGTGTTTCAGTCGTATGCCTTGTTTCCCAACCTGACGGTGCTGGACAACGTCGCCTACGGCCTGCGCGGCATGGACAGCAGCCACCGGCGCGCGCGCTGCATGGAGATGCTCGACCTGGTGGGTCTGGCCGCTCATGCACAGAAGTACCCGGCCCAGCTCTCGGGTGGCCAGCAGCAGCGCGTCGCCCTGGCGCGTGCACTGGCCCCTCAGCCTCGGTTGCTGCTTCTGGACGAGCCCCTGTCGGCCCTCGATGCCCAGGTGCGCATCGGGTTGAGACAGGAGATCCGCCGGTTGCAGCAGCAGTTGCGCATTCCCACCGTGATGGTCACGCACGACCAGGAGGAGGCCCTGACCATGGCAGACCGGGTCGTGCTGATGGAGCGCGGCCGGATCGTGCAGCAGTGCGCGCCCATCGATCTGTACGCCCGTCCGGCCAGCGAATTCGCGGCCCGTTTTGTGGGACGAATGAATGTATTCACCGGTCAGCTCAACGGCGCCGCCCAGGTGTTTGTGGGCCAGGTTGACCTGCGCATCGCGCCTCATGCACACCCTCTGGACAGCCGCGGTTCTGTGAGCATCGGTATTCGGCCGGAACTGGTTCGGGTTCGCGAACGCGAGTGGCCGCGCGAACGCGCCCCTGGCGTGCGCGTGCCTTCTGCCAATACGGTGCCAGTGGAGCTCGTCGACATCACTTTTTGCGGCGCGCACACGATGCTGCAGTTGAATGCGCCCACATTGGGCACGCACATCGAAGCCGAAGTGCCCACGCCACTGGGCGGCGACCTGCGCTGGCGCCGCGGCGCCCTGCTGGCAGCCACGCTGCCTGAAGCCGCGCTGACCCTGCTGGAGCGCCATGGCTGAAGCTCGGGCGCCCTGGAGCGGCGTTGGCCATGTGGCGCCGGCGCGTGTGCCCGAAGGCGCTCTTGTGGGTGCGGGCGCCTGGGCCATGCTGGCGCTGGGGGTGCTGTTCATCATCCTGCCGGTGGGCGCGCTGGTGCAACACAGCCTGTTCGACGGGGCAGGGCAGTGGGTGGGCCTGGACAACTTCGCGCGCTACCTGGAAACGCCGGCCCTGGCCGACTCGGCCTGGCGCAGCGTGAGGCTGGCGGCGCTTTCAGCGCTGATCTGCGTGACCCTGGCTTACGGTTTTGCCTATGCCCTGACACAGACCGCCATGCCCGGCAAAGCGCTGTTCAGGGCGGTGGCCTTGTTGCCGTTGCTGGCACCTTCGCTGTTGATGGCCATCAGCCTCATTTACCTGTTTGGCAACCAGGGACTGCTCAAGTCGTGGTTTCCCGATGGCAGCATCTACGGCGAGCCGGGCATCGTCATCGGATCGGTGCTCTGGACGTTTCCACATGCGCTCATGGTGCTGCTCACCAGCATGGCCACCATGGACGGTCGTCTGCCAGAGGCGGCGCGCACGCTGGGAGCCAGTGCCTGGCGCGTGTTCTGGACCGTGACGGTGCCTGCCAGCCGCTACGGGCTGTGCATGGCGCTGGTGGTGGTGTTCGTGCTCGTGATCACCGACTTCGGCGTCGCCAAGGTGATCGGTGGCTCTGCCAACGTGCTGGCCACAGACCTCTACCGGCAGGTGGTGGGGCAGCAGAATTTTTCCATGGGGGCGGTGGTCGGCGTGTGGTTGCTGCTGCCAGCGGTGGGCTCGTTCTTTCTGGAACGTTGGATCCGGCGCCGGCAGTCGGCCGCGCTGGGCGCGCGCTCTGCCGTGTTGCAGCCTGTGCGCTCGCCTCTGCGCGATGGTCTGATGTGGCTTTTTTGCGCCACCATTGCACTGGCGTTCCTGACCGTGATTGGTGTGGCGGTGTTCGCTTCGCTGGCCACCTACTGGCCGTACAACCTGAGCCCAGGCCTGAAGAACTACGACTTCGACAACATGGACGGTGGCGGCTGGGGTACCTACGCCAATTCCGTTCGCATGGCCTTGATGACCGCCTTGCTGGGCACCGTGCTCGCGTTCCTGACCGCCTGGCTGGTGGACAAGCCTCGGCGCTTCGGCCCGGTGCGCGAGGCGCTCAACCTGGTGCTGTCTCTGCCCCTGGCGGTACCCGGTCTGGCGCTTGGCCTAGGCTACATCCTGTTTTTCAATGCGCCAGGCAACCCGCTGGGCGGGCTGTACGGCACCATGGCGATTCTGGTGCTGTGCACCGTGGTGCACTTCTTTTCGGTGGCGCACCTCACGATGCTGGCCGCCCTCCGGCAACTGGACCAGGAGTTCGAGCTGGTGGCTGAATCGCTCGGCGTGCCGTTCTGGAAAACCCTGTGGCGGGTGCACCTGCCCATGTGCCTGCCTGCCTTGCTGCAGGTGGCAGGCTTCTTCTTCATCAACGCCATGACCACCGTTTCTGCCGTGGTGTTTCTGTATTCGCCACACACCCAGCTTGCGGCTGTGGCAGTGCTCAACATGGACGATGCCGGCGACGTGGCGCCCGCCGCCGCGATGGCGGTGCTGATCTTTCTGACATCGGCGGCGGTGCGCGCCCTGTTCGCGTTGGTGTCGCACTGGACGCTGGCCCGCACGCAGCTGTGGCGCGTGAGATGAAACACCCCCGCGCCGCTTCGCGTGCCTTGCAGGCCGCAGCATCGCCGGAGTCGATGCTTCTTCGGGCTGTCCAAGCCTGCGCAGGCAGGCTTGGAGCCGCGGCCCTCAGCCCCCTCGAGGGGACGGCACTGGCCGTCCGTCCTGAGCATGTCGAAAGGCGGACCG
>JAABRN010000053.1 GCA_011390855.1 Hydrogenophaga sp.
GCGACGATGCCAATGCAGAAGCCACTCAAAGCCGCCAGGTGCGGCGTGCGCTGACCCGCAAGAAACGGCGCTGAACATCCGGTTGGGCCACATGGCGACGTCAACAGGGCAGCTCAGGCCAGCGGTCGCAGGCCCGTCTGCCGATGGGCGTCATGCACTCGGGTTGGGCGAATGCCTCTAATTTTGCTGCGCTGCAACAAAAACGCTTGCTTTGCTCCGGGTTTTCCCTAAAATCGGAACCATGCTGCACTGCAACATGAATCAACAGCTTGATCCATGTTCCCCAGCAAGCCCTCAGTCCCCTCCACTTCAAGGAAACCGAAATGAACAACCCCGCAGAACAAATGATGGCCACCAACAAAGCCAACCTGGAAGCCTTTGAAGGCGTCGCCAAGAAGGCCTACACCGGCGTGGAAAAACTGGTCGAACTCAACATGGCCGCATCCAAAGCCGCCCTGGGCGAGTCCTTCAGTTTTGCCCAGGCCATGATGTCGGCCAAGTCGCCACAGGAATTCATGTCGGTGCAAACCGCCTTCTTCCAGCCCATGGCCGAGAAGTCTGCCGCTTACTTCCAGCACGTGCAGAGCATCGCCACCGAAGGCAGCGCTGATTTCACCCAGCAGATCGAAGCCCAGATGGCCGATGCACAAAAGGCCCTTGGTGCTTCCGTTGACCAGATGGTGAAGAATGCGCCTGCTGGCTCCGAAGCCGCCATGGCCGCTTTCCAGAGCGCATTGAGCAACAGCCAGAAGGCGATCGAATCCGCTCAGGCCACCATCAAGAAGGCCTCGGCCACTGCCCAGGCCAACTTCGCTACGGCTTCCAAGCAAGCCACCGACATGGCCAAGAAAGCTGCCAAGGCCGCTTAAGTCAGCCTTGACGGACCACGCAAGGGTCCGTCAACGTTCACAACAGAAAAGGCTCCTTCGGGAGCCTTTTCTGTTGGTGACGGGTTGGCTGGGTTCTGCGTGTGAAGTCGCTCAAGTCAGGCGCTTGCGTGGGGACAGCCAGCCCATGGCCGTGTACGCCAGGATGATGGTGGCGACCAGGCCAGCTCCGTAGACCAGCGCAATCAGGAACCAGTCTGCAGGACCACCAGCATCCGTGAAGCCCGAAGACGATACCTTGGCCATGATGACCAACGCCACGCCACCGCCCAGCAGGCCGAGCAACTCCGAATAGACCAGGCGCCTTGGCACCAGTTGGCGTTCACGCAGCAGCAGCGCAAGAAAAGCCACTGCGCAAAGTGCACCAGCGATCAGCAGCAGCCAGAGCCAGAAGCCCAGCATTTCCTGAAACACCGACAAAAACACCAGAGGATCAAGTTCTTTCATGGTCATTCTCCAAAATGTGGGTCAGGCGCGGCCGCGCAACATGCTGAGGTAAGTGGGCTTCAGCGCCATGGTCTTCATCACCCAGCTGACCCACAGCTCTTCCAGTGGTGCGATCACCCCCGGGAATGAAGGCACCAGGTTGTCCTGGTAGTCGAACTCGATCAGCATGGCCTGACCCAGCCGAGTGATCAATGGGCAGGATGTGTAGCCGTTGTAGGTTTCGGTGGATGGCTGGCCGCTGATGTCGCCCATCAGGTGTGCCACCGCCACCGGCACCTGCCACTTCACGCTGGCCGCCGTTTTGCCCTTGGGCACGCCCGCCACGTCGCCAACGCCGAACACATTCGGATAGCGCTTGTGCCGCAAGCTGCCCCGGTCGACCTCCATCCAGCCGTCGGCTGCGAACGGGCCCTCGGTCCAGGGCAGCGGGCTGTTGCGCACCACATCGGGTGCACGCATGGGTGGCACCACGTTGATGAAGTCGTACCCTTGTTCGGTGGTGCCCCCAGGCGTTTTGTAGGTGGCCACGCGCCGCCCGAGGTCGATGGATTGCATGACGTGGTCGTGTTGCACTTTGACTCCCCGGTCCTGGAACAACATGCGCACCTTTTCGGCCACGATAGGTACACCGAAAAGAGACTTGCTCTGCGCCATGTAGATCAGTTCCGCCTTGCTGCGCTGGTTGCGCCGGCGCAGGTGGTCGTCGGTGATGAAAGCGTATTTCAAGGGTGCACCCGCGCACTTCATTTCACCGGCCGGGCGGCCAAAAAGGCCCACCCCGCCGGTGTCAGCGAAGCGCGACATCGCGGTCCAGGTGGCGGAAGCGGCTTGCGGGCTGTGGTAAATGCTGCCCAGTCCGTCTTCACCAATGCGCGCGGTCTCCATGCCCTCGATGGCGGCATAGTTCAGCTCCAGCCCTGTGGCCACAATCAGGAAGTCGTAGGGCAGTACCTTGCCGCTGGCGGTGACCACCTTGTTGCCTTCCGGGTCGATTTCTGCAACCGCTTCGTTCACCCATTCGACACCCTTGGGCAGGTAGTCCCGCGTGTCGGACACCACATAACCCTGGGGTTTGATGCCGGCCGCAACCAGGGTGAAACCTGGCTGGTAGTGGTGCTGCGCCTTCGCGTCAACAACCGTGATCTGCGCACCTGACAGGCGCGCGGCCAGATGCGATGCAGCGGTCAGGCCTGCAGCACCGCCACCTGCGATCACGATGCGCGCACTGGCTTTCACAGGCGTTTGCCCAGCGGCAGACTGAGCCGGCTGGGTCACGGACAGCATTCCGGCAGCCACCGGCAGGGAGGCCATCTGTGTCAGAAACCGCCGACGATCAGGGCCAGCGGCTCGAAGTGTGCGAAAAAACCGGGATTCGCTGGGCATGTGTTGTCTCCTGTCGCAGGATGGTGTGGAAGGGGGTTCTCTATATACCCACGGGGGTAATATATTGTTGACCGAGTTGCCCTCGGTCGGCCTTGACATTTGTCAAAGGGAGGGGTGTGTATTTCCCTGTCCACCCGAGGTCCAGCTTCCATGCACAGTGGAAAAAGACCTGGCCAGGAGACGGGAGGAGTGAACGGGGGCGCCCCCACGGCACAGGACGCAAAAGCAAGACGCGACTGCGCGCAGGCTCCTGGTCAGGCGTGCTCGTGGGGCGTCGCTTGAGGTCGGCGACTTTCAGCCGCCAGAAAACCAGGTACCTGCGCTGCGCATACCGGCCCAGGTGAGCAGCAGCGAGCCGAAAAGGTGCAGGCCAGCTGTGGCGCTGGCCAGCAGCCAGCGACCGTTCTGCAGCATGGAAACGATCTCCACCGAAAACGTGGAGAAAGTGGTGAGTGCGCCCAGCAGTCCGGTGACGATGGCCAGGCGCCACACCGGGTCCAGCTGCGTCTGGCTCTGAAAGAAAACCACCGCCACACCCACCAGATACGCGCCGATCCAGTTCGCCGCGAGGGTGCCCCACGGCAGCACCGCGGTCCCATGGTTGAGCCACAAGCCCAGCCGCCAGCGTGCGAGGGCGCCCACGCAGGCACCCAGGCAGATGGCGAGCACAGTGGGCAAGGTGTTCATGGGGTGGGGGTCTCGTTTCCCGGCTGCATCAGGCCTTGCGAAAGCTTGTCAAGGTGCCGAGTGGGTGCTTCCGACAGGCTCAGCGCGAACGGGCGGAGAAATCAGAACGGAGGTCCTTCCTCGTCCGCGTCTGCGGTCACCGGCTCGGGTGAGGCCATCCGGGGCTTCGAAGAGGCCTCGGTACCGACGGCCGCGCTGCCCGGGGCCGGGGCATCAAACGCCATTTCACCGCCCAGCGCCTCGATGAGTTCGGGAATCAGCTTCTGCAATTCGCCAGTGGTGAGCGCCACATCGGTGTCGAAGCCGCTTTCGCCATCGTCGGCGCGGTCGTCGAACACGCCTTCAAGGAAGGCAAGTTTTTTGAGCTGCAGGGACTCTGTG
>JAABRN010000054.1 GCA_011390855.1 Hydrogenophaga sp.
ACCGATTTCTCTTCGTCGCCCGATTTGAGCTCACACTCACGCTCAACCGCAAAGCCGCCGGGCACGGCACCTGAGTCGGGGTCGGCTGAGGTGGCTGAGAGCCACTGCGTCATGGCGGTCTGCGGCGTGACCTGCGTTTGCAGCAGTGTGATGGCCAGGCCGTCGAAGGAGCGCACCAGTGCAGTCACCACTTCGTCTAGCTTGCCCTGGCTGCTGGCGTCTGTGACCAGCCAGCCGTTCTGCAGGTCGATCCACACCCACACGTTCATCTGCCGGGCAAAGGCTTGCGGCAGCAGCGCCAACAAGGCATCTTCGCGCAAGGCCTTGGTTTCTTTCTTGCCGGGCTTGCGGCCAGTGGTGGCCTCGATGTGGTCGGCCGCTTCCTGGGCTTTTTCGCGTACCACCGAACCGGGCACACCCTTGGTCTCCATTTTCAGTTTGAGCATGCGCTGGCCTGCCACCGATTCCACCAGGGGGCCGTGCGCTTCACCGCGCGGCTCGACCCAGCCTATTGCCTTGTCCTGCGTGGCCCCGCAAGGCACGAAGCGGGCGGGATCGAGCGCCGCCTCCATGGCCTCCAGAGTGGGGCTCCAGCCGGGTGCGAGGCGATAGATGGTCACATTCTTGAGCACGAAAATCCTTCCAACAACAACAAACAGCGACACCTGCCTGGTGCGCGCAACCCGTCATCTTAGTGGGGCCGGGGGTCGCTTCGTGGCCGTGGCCTTGCGGGGTGCCAGGCGGTCATCCAGGAAACGGCAGTCCGTAGCGCTTTTGCCCATGGGGCAACTCGCTTCATGGCAAAAATGCTCGGTGTCCATGAGCATTTCCACCGGATAGAGCGAGGTCAACGGCTGTTGACAGGGTCACATGCGGCCGGGCAACCAGGTCGCAATCTGCGGGAACCACCACAGCAGGGCCAGTGCCAGCACCATGAGGAAGAAGTAGGGCATGGTCACGCGGGCGATCCAGGTGATTTCGCGTTTGGTCATGCCTTGAAGCACGAACAGGTTGAACCCAACTGGCGGCGTGATCTGCGCCATCTCCACCACGATGACCACGAACACGCCGAACCAGATCAGGTCGATACCGGCAGCGGTGACGGTGGGCAGGATCACGCCCATGGTCAGCACGATCATTGAAATGCCGTCCAGGAAGCAGCCCAGCAGCATGTAAAACAACGCCAGGGCCACGATGAGGACCACGGGCGAGAGATTCATGCCGGTGACGAATTCCGCCAGATGCCGGGGCAGACCGATATAGCCCATGGCCAGGGTGAGAAAGGCCGCGCCCGAGAGGATGAGCGCGATCATGCAATACAGGCGCGTGGCACCCAGCAGCGAAGCGCGAAACGTGCTGGCGTTCAACGACCCCTGGGCAGCAGAAAGTATCAGCGCACCCACCACGCCGACGGCAGCAGCCTCTGTGGCGGTCGCCACACCGCTGTAGATGGCGCCAATCACACCACCAATCAGCAGGATCACCGGAAGCAGATGGCGCGATTCACGCAATTTGTCCGTGAAGGAGAAGTGCGCGTCCGAGCGTGGCACCTGCGATGGATTGAGCAGGGCCCACACCATGAGGTAACCGCTGAACAGGGCGCCGAGCATCAGGCCGGGCAGGACGCCGGCCATGAACAGCTTCGCTATCGACACCTCTGCCGCCACGCCGTAGACGATCATGATGATGGAGGGAGGGATGAGCAGACCCAGCGTGCTGGCGCCACCGAGCGAGCCGACAATTTTGTCGGCCGGGTAGCCCCGCTGGCTGAGCTCCGGAATGCTCATCTTCCCGATCGTCGCGCATGTGGCCGCCGACGATCCCGAGACCGCGGCAAAGATGGTGCAGCCCAGGATGTTGGTGTGCAGCAGCCGTCCCGGCAAGGCGTTGACCCAGGGCGCGAGCCCCTTGAACATGCTTTCCGACAACTTGGTGCGAAAGAGGATTTCACCCATCCACACGAACAACGGCAGTGCGGTCAGCGTCCAGCTGCTGGCAGAGCCCCAGATGGTGATCGCCATGGCATCGCCCGCCGGTCGGGATGAGAACAGCTCCATCCCGATCCATGCCACACCGGCCAGCGTGAGGCCAATCCACACCCCGCTGCCCAGCAAAGCGAACAGCGACACGATCAACAACGTCGTGATGACCATGTCACTCATGACCGCTCCCCCCGGCTGCATGCGTGCGACGGCGCAGGAGTTCCAGTACCCATTCATCGATGAAAGCGATCAGGAGGACCGTGGTGCCCACACCCATCAGGATCTGCGGAATCCACAGCGGTGTGGCGTCTGCGGACGTGGAGATGTCGTGAAACTGGTGTGATTGCCACGCCAGCCGCCATGAATACACAGCGAGCAAGGCGGCGAGCAACACGGCCACAGACAAAGACCACATCTCCAGACCTCGACGTGCGGCCCCTGTGAGCTTGCCGATGATGAGTGTCACGCGGATGTGCTCACCGCTTTTGAGCGTGTGAGCCAGCGCAAGAAACCCGGCACCGGCCATGGCATACCCGGCGTATGCGTCCGTTCCCGGGACATAAAAGTGCAACAGCCGACCGAAGATGGACAACAGCACCATGACCAGCACACCGATCATGAACAGCGCAGCCAGCCAGGCCGAGCCAAGGTAAAGCGCATCGAGAATTTTTCGCATGAGTGGGTTTCACGCCGTGAGGGTGGAACGGATTGGAAGGGGAAGCGGCGCATAGCGGGTCGGCGTGAACAGAAACGCTGCCGGCGCGCAGTGCCTTATTCCAGAGACACCGAGGAACCGGCTTTGCCGGGCCTCAGGTGTCGCCCCCTTGAGGGGGTCGCGCGAAGCGCGGCGGGGGTGCCTACTTCTTGTACGCGTCGAGCATGGCCTGACCTTCAGGCCCGGCTTTTTCCAGCCACTCCTTGAGCATGGTGTCGCCTACTTTCATCATGTCGGCCTTGAGCGTGGGCGATGGCGGCTCCACCGACATGCCGTTCGTCTTGAGCACGGCGAGCGTATCGGTGTTGACTTTCTGGGATGCTGCCCAGCCACGGGTTTCGGCATCGGCAGCGGCCTTGAGCAAGGCGTCCTGGGTGGCCTTGTCGAGCGCGTCAAAAGCGCGTTTGTTGACGATGACGGCGTTCTTCGGTAGCCAGGCTTGTACGTCGTAGTAAAACTTCAGGTGCTCGTAGAACTTGCTGTCCACGCCGGTGGCGCCAGAGGTCATGTTGGTCTCAACGGCGCCCGTGGCCAAAGCTTGCGAGAGTTCCGCGGCTTGTACGGTGACCGGTTGTGCGCCCACCAGCTCGGCGATGCGGGAAGTGGCTGGGCTGTAGGCGCGCCACTTGCTGCCCTTGAGGTCGGCGGCACTGGCCACGGGCTTCTTGCTGTAGATGCCCTGTGGTGGCCATGGCACGGTATAGAGCAGCTGCATGCCCTGTTCGCCCAGCTTCTTTTCCAGCATGGGCTTTTGAGCATCGTAGAGCTTCTTCGATTCCGCGTAGCTGGTGGCCAGGAAGGGCAGGCCGTCTGCGCCAAACATCTGCCACTCGTTCTGGAAGTTTGCCAGCAGGATTTCGCCAGCCTGCGCCTGGCCGCCTTGCACCGCGCGCTTGATTTCTGGTGCCTTGAAGAGCGAGGCACCTGGGTGCACGGTAATGGTGAGCTTTCCATCGGTGGCCTTGGCCACGTCGCTTGCAAAGGTGGCGAGGTTGACCGAGTGGAAGTTGGTGGCCGGATAGGCGGCAGGGAGATCCCATTTCGTTTGGGCATGGGCGGCGGTGCCGAGGACCAAGGCGGCAGCGAGTATTCCAAATTTGAAGTTCATGGTTTCTCCGGGACAATGGTTGGATGATGGGAAGCCAGAGCATAAATGCAAGTAGTGGGCCAGGCATCCGGGTGTTTCCCCGTGTGGGGCCATATGTTCGGAACGTTTTTCGGCTGAGCGCGGGGCTATCGTGAACCTGAGATTTGTCGAAGCTTTCTACTGGGTGGTCTCGCTCAAGAGCGTGACCCGTGCGGCTGAAAAGCTCTACCTCACGCAGTCGGCCATGTCCAGCCGCATTGCTGCGCTGGAAGATGAGCTGGGTGTCCTGCTGCTTGACCGGCGCGACAAGCAGTTCCGTCTTACCGTGGCCGGCACCCGATTCTTTACCTACGCGCAACGCTTGCTAGAGCTTCAGCGTGAAGCGAAAACAGAAATGGGTTCTGGTGCATCGCTGGCTGTGTCCATGCGTATCGGGGCCATCGAATCGGTGTTGCACTCCTGGTTGATTCCATGGATTGAAAAGCTGCGAGCCGATCACCCTGAACTGTCGCTTGAGCTGACTGTGGAGACCACGCCCATTCTGGTTGAGCAGGTGCAGCGCGGCACGCAAGACCTCGTCTTTGCGGCTTTGCCGGCTTCAGCCGATGGTGTGCGAAGCCGGAGCCTGTCATCCATGGACATGGTCTTCATGGGCCACAAGCAGATGCACCGAAAACGCCGCTACACGCTCAATGAACTGGGTGGCTTCGAAATTCTGACCTTTCAGCGCGGCTCACTTCCTCACGTGGCTTTGCTCGATGTGTTCCGGCAGGAAGCGATCGAGCCACGGCGTATCCACACCATCTCTTCCATCTCCGCCATGGTGCAACTGGTGGAGGGAGGATTTGGTGTGGCCACATTGCCGCGCAAGGCGGTGGAACGCATGCAGAACCATCCGAACCTTCGCCAACTTGGTTGCGCCACGACGCTACAACCCTTGCCCATTCACGCCAGCTACCGGACCGACCCCAGCACGGACGCGGTCGAGACGGTGGTCAAGTCGGCTCTTGCCTTTCAGTCAATGCAGGCCAGTACTGGCGTCCGGGCAAGGAGTGCACCATCTAGGCGCACCACGCCCCGTTCTGAAGCATCGAAAAAATCGATGAGGTAAGAGAAATATTTTGAGTTTGAACTGCGGCGAAACGCACTCCACAATCCGCCCAACGCCATCACGGTGACATGAGCGGATTACAGGAGACGCAGTGAAGAATGAAAGTGAAAAGGCCTTCTCGGTGTTTGGTGCCGAGGGCTTTCAGACCGCAGCGCTGGTGCGAAGCCGGATCCGAAAAGGATTGTGGACCTCGCATACCAGCGGGCTTGCCGATGAGCACGTGCAAGGCAATCTGGTGATACTGCCCAAGGCGCAGGCTGACGATTTTCTTCTTTATTGCCAGCGCAATCCAAAGCCTTGTCCTGTGCTCGCCGTATCCAATCCGGGCCAGCGCAGCTTGCCCACGCTCGGGGCGGAAATTGACATCACCACCGACCTTCCACGCTACCGCGTCTGGCGCGATGGTGAACTGGTGGATGAGCCCACCGACGTCACTTCACTGTGGCGCGACGACCTGGTCAGCTTCGTGATCGGCTGCTCGTTTTCTTTTGAGCAGGCCTTGATGGAAGCCGGTCTTCCGTTACGCCATGTGGAGCAGGGTCGCAATGTGGCCATGTTCCGCACCAACATTCCCACCGAAGCAGCAGGTCCGTTCTCTGGTCCGCTGGTGGTGACCATGCGGCCCATGCGCGCCAGTGCGGTGATTCGTGCGGTGCAGGTCACATCGCGATTTCCCAATGTTCATGGCGCACCGGTGCACATCGGTGATCCCACCCTGATCGGCATTGCCGACCTAGCCCGCCCTGACTACGGCGATGCGGTCGACGTGATGCCCGATGAACTGCCCGTGTTCTGGGCCTGTGGCGTCACGCCGCAGGCCGCGATCCAGCAGGCCCGCCCCGCGTTCTGCATCACCCACGCCCCTGGCTCGATGCTGATCACCGACCTTCTCAATCACCAGCTTGCCAGCTTTTAACCAGGAGCCTCCGATGAAAAAACCCCTGTTCTGCCTCACGGCTGTCGCCTTTGCCTGCGCCGCATCGGCCCAGACCAAATGGGACCTTCCCACCGGCTATTCGGCCAACAGCTTCCAGACCCAGAACGTTCAGCAGTTCGCCGATGAGGTGGACAAGCTCACCGGCGGCAAGCTCAAGATCACGGTGCACGCCGGTGGTTCGCTCTACAAGGCCAACGAGATCAAGCGCGCGGTGCAGACCGGTCAGGTGCCGGCAGCCGAATTCATCCTCTCGGGTGCGGCCAACGAGAACCCGCTCTTCGGCATTGACTCCATTCCGTTCCTGGCCACCAGCTACGCTGCTTCCAAGCGCCTGTATGAAGTGAGCAAGCCGACACAGGACAAGTTGCTGGCCTCGCAAGGCATGAAGGTGCTGTTCACGGTGCCATGGCCGGGTCAGTCGCTGTACTCGCTCAAGGCGGTGGACAGCCCCGCCGACTTTGCCGGTACCAAGATGCGGGCATACAACCCCGCCACCACGCGCATCGCCCAGTTGCTCAAGGCCCAGCCGGTGACCATCCAGTTGGCCGAGCTCCCGCAGGCCCTGGCCACGGGTGGCGTGCAGAACTTCCTGACCTCCAGCGCCAGCGGTGTGGAGAGCAAGCTGCATGAGTCGGTGAAGTACTTCTACCCGGTCAGCGCATGGCTCCCACGCAACGCCACCGTGGTGAACCAGAAGGCATTTGACGCTCTGGACAAGGCCACGCAAGACGCCGTAATGAAAGCGGCCGTGAGTGCAGAGCAGCGCGGTTGGGTCACCAGCGAACGGTTGGATGGTGAATACATCAAGGAGCTGGGCGCCAGGGGCATGACGATTGCCCAGCCGTCCGAAGCCATCAAGAAAGAGCTGGCGGCCATTGGCGAGACCATGACCGCCGAATGGCTCAAGACCGCCGGGCCTGAAGGCCAGGCCGTGATCGACGCTTACCGCGGCCGTTGATCCCGGCAGTTCGGCGGGTGACTCGGTTGCGCCGGGTCCCGTCGGCTGCCTTCATTGTTGTGTTGCAGCCCTAAGCAGGAGCGTGCGGTGTCCAGACTCGTCTATTTGTTTTATCAGGGCCTGCTGGCACTGTCCTGCCTTTCCATGCTGGCGGCCTTCGGGTCTGTGGCGCTCGGCATCGTGGCCAGGCAGGCGCAGTGGGATATTCCAGGCCTCGATGCCTACGCCGGTTACGCCATCGTCTGCAGCCTTTTTCTTGCGCTGCCTGCCACGCTGGCCAGTGGCGACCACATCCGTGTCACGCTGGCACTGGACCGGTTGCCGGCGTCCATGCGGGGTGTGATGGAGTGGTTCTGTCTCGGCGCAGGGCTGGTGGTTGCTGGTGTCATGGCGTGGTTTGCGATCCGGCTGGCCTGGGTGTCCTGGGTCACGCACGATGTGTCTCCTGCCGCCGATGTCACGCCGCTGTGGATTCCCCAAATGGGCGTGGTACTGGGCTGCATCGGCTTTGCAGTCGCGTTTGCCCACGCTCTCGTGGTGCGCTGGCAGGGCGGGGATTTCATGGCCAAGAGTGGCGGAGAAGCCGCCCGCGCCGAATAACGGTGGCGTGGTGCCCTGACTCAGAAAGAACCTTATGGACGTCGCAATCGCTCTGGCACTGATGGTGCTTCTGTTTGCCATTCTTGGCTCGGGCCTGTGGATCGGCCTTTCCCTGATGGCAGTGGCCTACATCGGCATGGAACTCTTCACCTCTCGCCCGGTGGGCGACAGCATGATGCTGACCATCTGGAGCCATACCTCCAGCTGGACCCTTACCGCTCTGCCGCTGTTCCTGTGGATGGGCGAGATCTTGTTCCGCAGCAAGCTCACCGACGACATGTTCAAGGGCCTGGCACCCTGGCTGGAAAGCCTGCCCGGTCGACTGCTTCACACCAACGTGGTGGGGTGCACCATCTTCGCGGCCATCTCGGGGTCGTCGGCTGCCACTTGCGCCACGGTGGGCAAGATCACCCTGCCCGAGTTGCAGAAGCGAGGCTACCCGGAGGCCATTTCGGTGGGAACGTTGGCCGGCGCCAGCACGCTGGGCCTGCTCATCCCGCCTTCCATCATCCTGATCGTCTATGGCGTGGCGGCCAACGTGTCGATTGCCAAGCTGTTTCTGGCAGGCGTGGTGCCCGGGCTGTTTCTGGGGGCACTGTTCATGGGCTACATCATGGTGTGGTCCTTGTTCAACCGCGACAAGGTGCCTGCCGCCGGGTTTCGCATGGGCTTTCTGCAGAAGGTGGTGGCGTCGCGCCATCTGATTCCGGTGGTGCTGTTGATCGGGCTGGTGCTGGGCGGCATCTACAGTGGTATTGCCACTGCCACCGAAGCGGCTGCGGTGGGTGTGGCTGGTGCGCTTGGCCTTTCGGCCATTGAGGGATCGCTGAACTGGAGCCGCTTCAAGGAAGGATTGGTGGCGGCCTGCAAGGTGTACTGCATGATCGGTCTCATCCTGGCCGGTGCCGCGTTCCTCACGTTGGCCATGGGTTTCATCGGGCTGCCCCGACACGTGGCCGAGTTCATCGGTTCCATGAACCTCTCGCCTTTCGTGCTGATGCTCATGTTGATCGTGTTCTTCATCGCACTCGGATGCTTCCTCGACGGCATTTCCATGGTGGTCCTCACGATCGCCGTGCTGCTGCCCACGGTGGAAGCGGCCGGCTTTGACCTGATCTGGTTCGGTATTTTCATCGTGCTGGTGGTCGAGATGGCGCAGATCACTCCACCGGTGGGCTTCAACCTGTTCGTATTGCAGGGACTGACACGGCGCGAGGTCACCTGGATCGCGCGCACCGCGCTGCCGCTGTTCCTGCTCATGGTGTTTGCAGTCATCACGACCTACTTCGTGCCGGATCTGGTGCTCTGGCTGCCGAATCGGGCCTGAGATTCACCTTCCGAAAAAGGAACTCCCCATGAAACGCTTTATGTGGGTTGCGCTGGCCGCAGCCTCGGTGGCGCACGCCCAGACCGAATGGCAACTGGCCACTGGTTACCGGGCCGAGTCATTTCATACGGAAAACATCGCGCAGTTCGCGCGCGATGTGGAGCGGAAAACCGCGGGCGTATTGAAGATCACCGTGCATCCGAACAACACACTGTTCAACCTGGGCGACATTCGACAGGCAGTGGAAGACGGCAAGTCGGAAGCCGGTGAAACCATCATGACCAGCATGGTGGGCGAAATGCCCATCACCGGGGCCGATGCGATTCCCTTCGTTGTGAACAGCTATGCCGACGCACGCCGTTTATGGGATCTGCAGCGCCCATTGATCGAAAAGCACTTTGCTGCTCGTGGGCTGTTACCGCTGTACGCCGTGCCCTGGCCGCCGCAGGGTCTGTTTGCCACCACGCCCGTGGAGTCGCCCGCGGACTTTCGCGGCACCCGCATGCGCACCTATAACCAATCCACCCAGCGCATTGCGCAAATGCTGGGTGCCACCCCAGTGGATGTGCCCATGGTGGAGGTGAACCAGGCGCTGGCCAGTGGCAAGATGGACAGCATGATCACTTCAGCGGTCACAGGCGTGGAAAACAAGGTTTGGGGGCAGATCGGGCACTACTACACCATCAATGCCTGGTTTCCAAAAAATATCGTGTTTGCCAACCTCAAGGCCGTGCAGACCCTGCCACCTTCTGTGCGCGAAGCCTTGCTGAGCGCAGCGGCCGAAGCCGAAGCACGAGGCTGGACCATGAGCCAGCGGGTAGCAGACGTCTCCACCCGGGAACTGGCGCTCCAGGGCATGAAGGTAGGGCGTGTGCCACCCGCCTTTGAGGCCGAGTTCAAGCGCCTGGGCGAACGGTTTTCCCGAGAATGGGTGCAATCGGTCGGCAACGAGGCCAACGTTAT
>JAABRN010000068.1 GCA_011390855.1 Hydrogenophaga sp.
CCGCAGAAGACCTGCGCGCCGATCTGGCGCAGGCGCTGCCTGCCCTGAGTGCCTGATCCCTTTTCCACCCTCTAAAGAAAGACAGTTTTGGCCACTCCCAACTACGGATTCGAAAAACGTCAACGCGAACTCGCCAAGAAGAAGAAGAAGGAAGAAAAGCTCAGAGCCAAGGCGGCGGGCAAGCGCCACGATGGTACGGATGCGCCGGAGGACGATGCCGATGAAAGTCAGCAACCCGGCACTGCGCAAGCTGAACCCTCTCCTGGAAGCGCGGGCCCCGCCGGCACCCCCTGACGGCGAAATCAGCGCCAGACCCAGATTCAGGTTGGGCAATAGCCGGAATTCAGTTCGCGGACTCTACCGGTGCATGCGCGATGAGGGCCGTGGCCATTTCGACAAAAGATGCTGGCGTCCGGTCGGGTAGTTCAAGTGGCAACGCGTGAGGAAACAGCTTGAAGTTTCTTTCGATGGACTGCGAGTACATGGGGTCGTAGTGCTGAGTCAGCAGTTCTTGTACGACCGAGGGCGTTTGTCCAGCATGCACCTTGGCGATCCAGTCTGACACCACCGCCTTGCCCCGGAGCTCAACCAGCGCCCCCAGGCGCTCGCAGAAGTGGGCGGGATCCTGAACAAAAAAATCGTAATCCTCCAGCAACAGGGCGACGCGCTCTGAATCGCTGAGGCGCAGGTCCATGCATGGGCTTTTGCGCATGGTCTCCATCAGGCTGTCGGGTACCCGAAGGTTCCCCACCTTCTTGCTCTCGCTCTCCACGTACACCACCTGAGCCGGATCGAACTGGCGCAGGGTTTTCCAGATCAGGCTGTCAAACCGCTTCTGGCTTGGCTGGGCTGTTCCAGGAATGTGTCCGAGCACGGAGCTGCGGTGAGCGGCCAGGGCTTCAAGGTCGAGCACCTGCGCGTTCTGAGCGGCCAGGGCATGCAGCAAACGGGTTTTTCCGCTGCCCGTGGGGCCGCAAATCACCCGGTACTCGAACTTCAACGCTGTTTGCGCAAGATCGTCCACCAGGGCCGCGCGCCAGGCCTTGTAGCCCCCTTCAATCAGCGTGACCTGAAATCCGATGGCGCCAAGGATGGTGGCCAGGGCGCCGCTTCGGTTGCCGCCTCGCCAGCAGTAAACCAGCGGTTTCCAGTCCCTGGGTTTTTCGATCACTTCGCGTTCAATATGCGCCGCGATGTTTTTTGCCGCCAGAGCGGCTCCCCGCTTTTTGGCCTCAAACGCATTGACCTGCTTGTACATGGTGCCAATGGCGATGCGCTCGGCGTTGTTGAGCGTTGGCCAGTTCACTGCACCAGGTACGTGATCCAGCGCATGCTCGTCTTCAGAGCGGGCATCGATGATGGTGTGGAAATCGTCCAGGCGAGCGAGCACATCAGAGGCTGGCAGAGTGAGAACCGGCATGTCCGTTTAACGCTTTCGGAGCAGTTTGCTCATTTCGGGCCATACGTTGGCCAGCATGAGCGGCTGCGCACTTTCGTTGGGATGAATGCGGTCGCTCTGGAACAATTTGAGGGGGTCGGCAGTGTCGGCGACGTTCTTGAGGAAGAACGGGACCAGTGCGGTCTGTTCTGCCTTGGCCACGGCGCTGAACAGCTCCCGGAACTCCTGAGCGTACTTGGCCCCGTAGTTGGGCGGCATTTCCATGCCCAACAGCAGCACCTGCGCGCCAGCTTCACGGGAAAGCCGCGCCATGGTGGCCAGGTTGTCCCGGGTCATGTTCAAAGGCAATCCGCGCAAGGCGTCGTTGGCACCCAGCTCGATGATCACATGCGATGGCTGGTGCTGCCGAAGCAGCGCCGGGAGGCGCGAGCGTCCGCCAGAGGTGGTGTCGCCACTGATGCTGGCATTCACCACCTGGGCAGGAACCTTCTCTTTGCCCAAGCGCTCCTCCAACAGGGCCACCCAGCCCTTTCCACGCTGAAGGCCATATTCGGCGCTCAGCGAGTCGCCAACCACCAGGATCAGCGGGTTTTTGGGTGCGGCCTTGGCCTGTGCAGTCTGCGACAGGGCGATCGAGCAAGTCCCCATCGACAGAGCCGCCGCCGTCAGGGCGTTAAAGTGACGTCGTTTCAACTTGAGAAGTCCTTCCATGTCCGATGTGATGATTGCGGTCCAGCATGTGTTCAAGTCGGTCACCGACTCCACCGGGTCGCTGACCATTTTGCGCGATATCGATTTCACCCTGTCAAAAGGTGAAACGGCAGCGATTGTGGGCGCCTCGGGCTCGGGGAAAAGCACTTTGCTGTCCATCGTGGCCGGGTTGGACACACCCAGCAGCGGCACAGTTCAAATCGATGGTGTCGATCTGTTTGCGCTGGACGAAGACCAACGCGCCGCACTGCGCGCGCAAAAGGTGGGTTTCGTGTTCCAGAGTTTCCAGTTGCTGGGTAACCTGACTGCGCTGGAAAACGTGATGTTGCCACTGGAGCTGGCTGGCAGGCGTGACGCCCGATCCACTGCCACGCACATGCTTCAACGCGTGGGGTTGGGCGAGCGTCTGTCCAGCTATCCGAAAGTGTTGTCTGGTGGGGAGCAGCAACGCGTGGCACTGGCCAGGGCGTTCGTGGTGCAACCTGCTGTGCTCCTGGCCGACGAACCCACGGGCAGCCTGGACTTCGCCACCGGCGGCAAGATCATGGAGCTCATGTTCGAACTCAACCGTGAGCAGGGAACCACCCTGGTGCTGGTGACCCACGATCGTGCGATTGCCCAACGTTGCGAGCGGCGGATCACGATCGAGGCCGGCGCCGTGCTGGCCGAGGCGCCCGAGGCCTGATGCGGTCGAAAGACGCCATGCCTGTCATGGCCGGTGTGATGGATGGATTAACGGTGGGGTTCCGACGACTGCGCCCCGGAACGAACCGAGAGGTGCTGCCAGAGCAGGGCGCGAAGGCGCAGCGGCCGCACCGGTTTGCGCAACACAGGAAACGCTGTCGGGGTGTCCGGCATGTGTTCGCCGGTGATCAGAACAGCGAGCCGAATACATGGGTGTTGAAGCGTCTGTTGCAGCACATCCAGACCATTTTCGCCATTGGCAAGGCGCCAATCGGAAAGCACCGCATCAAAGGAATGGATCTCCATGAGCGCGATGGCTTCGGCCACCCGGCTGGCGGTGATGATCTGAAGATTCCAGCCCTGCAGCAGCTTCACAATGGCATTGCGCACCATCTCGTTGTCTTCCACCACCAACACCTGCCAAGCCGGCCAGGCATCATCGTTGGCGTGGTCTGGCCAGTGTGGCTGCGCTGACCCTACCCCCGCTAGATCGGGCGCAGGCACCATGGGCAGCCGGATTTCGAAACATGAACCCTTCCCAGGTGTCGATTTCACCTCCAGCGGATGGTCAAGCAACCGGCTCAGCCTCTGTACCGTGGCCAGGCCCAGCCCCGTTCCCTGGTTGGGGTCGCGCGAAGGGTTGTTGAGCTGCGTGAATTCCTGGAACACGGTTTCCACCCGGTCCAGCGCAATTCCGATGCCTGTGTCGAAGACCTGAAGTCGCAGGCTGGTACCAAAAGGCCGGGCCGCCACGAGAACGCCGCCTGATTCCGTGTAACGGATGGCGTTGCCCAGCAGATTGGAGAGGATGCGCTCGGCCAGCACCGGGTCGGTCATGACCCATCGGTCGGCCGTGTGCAGCCTCAAGCGAAGGCCCTTGGCCCTGGCAGTGGCATCGTGCAGTCGTGTCACACGCAGCATGAGCTCCGGCACGTGGGTGGGCTCAAGATGGGGTTGCACCTGTCCAGCGTCCAGCCGGGAGATATCCAGAACGCCGTCAAGCAGCCGATCGAGCGCTTCCAGGCACTGCCCCATGCGGTCGATCACTTCCGCGCGGGTGTCTCCCCCGGCCATCACGCTGTGGTAGAGGTGCATCGCCTGCAGTGGCTGACGCAGGTCGTGACTCGCAGCCGCAAAAAAGCGTTGTTTTTCATCGCGGGCGCGCTGGGCTGCGATGCGCAATGTGATGTTCTCCTCCAGTTGCTGGCTGCGGTCGTGCACCAGCCGCAGCATGAGCAACACAAAGCTGGCGCCGATCAATCCGAGCACCCACATGTATGGCTGAGGGCTGATCAGCAGGCTGATCACAATGGGGCCGAGCAGAAGGGGGAGGGCGAGTTTGAGCGTGCTCCCGTGCGACGAAGCAGAGAAGGAGAAAGCGATGCAGCTCGACACGATGGCCACGGTCAATGCCAGTTGGCCTGGGGCATCTGCCGGGTCGAACAGCAAAAACCCAGCACTCCCCCAGGCGAACGCACTGAAGAGAACCCTCACGCGATGCCAGCGCAGCGTGCGTTCTACCGCCTGCGACTGAGCAGCAGGCAGTTTCAGCGGCAGAAAAATGCGCAAGGCCTGACCGGTGAAAACCATCAACAGCCAGATGACGGCTTCCACAACATGATCCGGGTAACCAAAGTAGCCCGCCATGAGAAAGCTGATCAGACCTTGGCCGAAGAGCGAACTCAAGGGCGCGCGCATGCTCAGCCGCAGAACCTCCCTGTGCACAGAAAGCCGGTCAAGCTCGGTCAATGGCAGTGGCGTGCTCATGGTCGGCGGACGTTTCAGCGCAATGCCACGCGCGCGAGCATCACGGCTTGCAGGCGATTGGCCACACCCATCTTCTCAAAGATGGCGTCGAGGTGATTTTTCACGGTAGCCGGTGAGATGCCAAGCGACTGTGCGATCACCTTGTTGCTCGCACCTGACGCTAGCAAACGCAACACATCCATCTGCCTGAGGGTGAGACCAAAATCCGCGTTGGCTGCCTCTGCATGACCGGAACCCTGGAAATCTGCAAATGCGGTGCCACCGCGAGCCAGCGACTGCAGGGACTCAAGCAGGCCGTTCATTTCCTGTGACTTCGACAGGCAGGCGACCAGCCCGGCTTCTCGTGCGCGGTGTGGCAGCAGTGGATCGTCTTCACCCGAGATGAGTCCGAAGCCGATGGCCGGATGCCTGCACCGCAGTTCGGTGGCGCAGATCAGTCCATTGGTTCCCGGCAACTTGTAGTCGATCAGCACCAGATCGAATCGGTCCGGCTGCGTGCCCAGGATTTCGCTGGCCTGCGCCCGGGTGGCCACGGCCGCCAGGTCGGCGCCGGAAGCCAACTGGCGCATGGCCATCACGAAACTGTCCCGAAACAGGGGGTGATCGTCCACCAGCAGCAGACCAAATCCGGCAAGCGTATCCAAAGGGCTGTCCTCCTTTGCAGCGTTTCCAGAGCATAGCGATTTCAGGCGCTGCGGATCATAGGCTGTTCGGCCTATTGCGCAAGCCCCTGTCAGGGTTGGAGACTGGCGCCCTCATTCAACAGGAAGGGACACAACATGAAGCTTCATCAGAATCTGAAATCGGGCGCCACACCGCATGCTTTGACGCGTTGGCGTGTCTCCATAGGCGGAATTGCCGTTGCCGCCATGCTCGGCGCATGTGGTGGTGGCTCCGGCGAAAGCGATGGCGCCGCCCTGGACGGCGCCGGCACTTCGGCCAGAGAAGTGCCGCTGGCTTCAGGTGACATGACGGCGCTGCTGAACGCCTATGCCTACCACCTTGGACAAAGTACGCCAGTCGTCGTTGGCGGTTCCATGGTGGGGGCCTTGGTGGCCGAGCAAGGCACCTCGGCGGGCTCGTCAAGACCCGGTGCCGCGATCGACGCGGGCGCCATCGAAGAGCTGCGGCCGGCTGGCCGATCAAGCCCGGTGGCCAGCCCCAAAGAAGCCCGGCCTTGCCCTGCAGGCGGCACGGTCGACACGACGGACCTCGGGAGTGTGGTGGGTGTCCGGTTTGTGTCCTGTGTGATTCCGGTTGGTGGTGTTCTGAACACCTACAACGGATCCGCCTCGGTGGATGTGGCGCCCGGCAATGTCCGAGCGGATACCGACGTGGAAATCCGGACCACGGGGGGTGGGCGCAACGACCTCATCCGGGTGTTTTTCCAGAACCTCAATGTCCAGAGTCGCGGTTCAGCCTGCAACGAAACGGTGACCATGGCGGTTGGTCGTCTATCGGGCAGCTCGGCGGTCGGTGCCTACAGCGTCGAGTGGCGCGACGTGTCTTCAGACCGTCGTCCTGATGGCGCAGATTGCACCTGGAACGTGTCGCTGCGAACACTGTCGGATGGTCTTTTCTCCAGCGATGCCGGCGCACCGCCGGTGCCACCGGTGCGTCAATCTCTGGAGATCCGTACGCTGGAGCGATTGCGCTACTCACGGGCCGGAGTGGTCGGCTCGTTGAACCTGCCGTATGCAGGGCAGGTATCGCTGCGCAACCTCGAAAGCGGTGCACAGACCAACATCCGTATCGCAGATGGGGGCGTGTATGTGAGCATCTCTGGAGGCGAGACCTTTCTCAGCAACACAGAACTGCTGGCACGCGTGCGCGGGGGCTGATCCATGGCTTTCATTCATATGCCGTTGGCCAGCAGGACGTTTGGGCCTGTGTACCAGTTGCCCCGCCTGCAGCTTGCCGCGTGCCTCCTTGCCGGATCGCTTTTTTGCCAATCCGCCTATCCGGATGACTCGAAGCTCCATGATCACGAGCTGATTTCGCCCTACCAGGGATCTGTGCTGCGCGAGCGAGCCGACGAGACCTTCAACACCTACCAACGCATTGTGGGTGCGGGTGTCGGCGGCGCTGTGAGCGAAACCGTCGAAGGGCGGATCAGCCGTTTGCGTTACGACAACCCGAAAGGGCGCTCGACCCTGGAGATCGAACGCAACTACAGGCAGGCCCTGGAGGGCAGGGGACTCATGGTGGATTTTCAATGCGTCGGAAGGCAGGCATGCAGCCCCAACCGCCAACCGAGCTGGGCAAGCATCAACGGTCTCAATCTGGGGGTGGGCAGCGACATCCGCTATTTCACAGGCCGCCTGCCTGCGGGTACCGGCCACGTGTTCCTGAGCGTGGCGATCAACCCGCAGCGGACCTTTCTTCACATTGCCGAGCCTTCAGACATGCAATCTGGCCTGGTAAAGGTCGACATCGTGGCGCTGGCCAGTGCCCTCGAGGCGCAGGGCAAGGTGGATCTGCCTGGCATCTTTTTCGACAGCGGCACGGCACGCCTGCAGGACAGCTCAGACCCGGCTCTGGACGCGGCAGCTTTGCTGCTGCAGCAGCGCCCGTCACTGTTGATCAACGTGGTTGGACACACCGACAACCAGGGCGGCGATGCCTTCAATCTGAACCTTTCCCGGCAAAGGGCCGAGGCCGTGGTGAACGCCCTCGCAAGTCGGGGCGTTGATGCCAGCCGGTTGGGGTCGCGCGGCATGGGCATGGCGCTACCGGTGGCAGACAACGCAACCGAAGAAGGCCGGGCCAGAAACCGCCGAGTCGAACTGGTTCGGCGATAGCGAGGTGCATCGGACCGCGTTGCTGGTACAGCCATGCACGCATGGCCCGATAATCCACCTATGTCATCTCCCAAAGTGCTGTTCGGCTTTCACGCCGTGGGTGTGCGCCTGAAAACCGCGCCGCAATCCATCATCGAGATCTATTACGAACCCACACGGCGCGATGCCCGCATGCGCCAGTTTCTGGACCGGGCGCGTGAAGCCAACGCGCGGCTGATCGAGGCCGATGGCTTGCGCATCGCCAAGCTGGCCGGCAGCCACGGCCACCAGGGCGTCGCCGCGCGGGTCGAAGCCATCACACAGGCGCGATCGCTCGACGATCTGCTGGAACAGCTGGAACCCACAGGTGTTCAACCGCTGTTGCTGGTGCTCGACGGCATCACCGACCCCCACAACCTCGGCGCCTGCCTGCGCGTGGCCGATGGCGCTGGCGCGCACGCGGTGATTGCCCCCAAGGACCATGCCGCCGGCATCAACGCCACGGTGGCCAAGGTGGCCAGTGGGGCTGCCGAAACCATGCCCTATTTCATGGTGACGAACCTGGCGCGCACGCTGGGTGAGCTCAAGGAGCGCAACATCTGGATCATCGGGACCAGTGACGACGCGCCCAAGACGCTCTACCAGGTGGACCTCAAGGGCCCGGTGGCCCTGGTGCTGGGCGCTGAAGGCGCGGGCATGCGCCAACTCACCCGCAAGACCTGTGACGAACTGGTCAGCATTCCCATGGCCGGCGCGGTGGAGAGCCTGAACGTGTCGGTGGCCAGTGGCGTGTGCCTCTATGAGGCGTTGCGTCAGCGGAGCTGATCGGCCGATATGACCGGCTTGGTGCGTCAATGGATCGCTGAAGCGAAGCACCTGGTCGTGCTCACCGGCGCAGGCATGAGTGCCGAATCGGGCGTGCCCACTTTCCGCGATGCGATGACCGGGCTGTGGTCGCAGTTCAGTCCGGAAGAACTGGCGACCGAACAGGCGTTCAGAGCCCATCCGCAACGGGTGTGGGACTGGTATGCATCCAGACGCGAAGCCGTGGCTCTCGTCGGACCGAATGCGGGGCACATCGCCCTGGCTGAGTTTCACTCACGCCATCCGGGGCGCTTGACCCTGATCACCCAGAACGTGGATGGTCTGCATCAGCGCGCTGGCAGTGCGCACACCATCGCGCTGCATGGGGCTCTGGGCGAGGATCGGTGGCTGGACGCACCCCTTGGCTGTTGCACGCCAGATTCGATTGAACCCGGAAGACCGCTTCGCTGCAAAGTCTGTGGCAATTTACGACGGCCTGCTGTGGTCTGGTTTGGTGAACACTTGCCTGCAGCTGCACTGGAGGCAGCGGAAGTCGCGGTCCAGCGTTGTGATCTGATGCTGGTGGTGGGAACATCGGGTGTGGTTTACCCTGCGGCCGGTCTGGTCCTGAGCGCGCATCAACGCGGCGCCCGTGTGGTTGTGATCAACCCGGAGCCCACCGACCTCGACAGGGTGGCCGATGCGTGCGTGAGAGAACCTGCGGCGGTGTGCCTGCCTAAGTTGCTGCAGACTTGAAGCCTGTCACGCCATGTCCTTGAACGCGCGTTAAAGTCAACGCTGCTGGAACGCCCGCGCCGCGCCAACAGGCGCTCTGTTTATTGAGGAGGATTTATGGACATCGTCGAACGCGTCAAGGCCATCTTGCTGAAACCGGCGGAGACCTGGCCAGTCATTGAACGGGAGCCCACAGACATTGCGCGCATCTACAAGGAATATCTGCTCATCCTGGCTGCCATTCCTGCAGTGGCCAGCTTCATTGGCCTGAGCCTGATCGGCTTTGGCGGATTCGGCATGAGCTTCCGGGTGCCCTTGCTTGCCGGACTGGGCAACATGATCGTGAGTTATGTGCTCTCACTGGTCATGGTGTTCGTGATGGCGTTGATCGCCAACGCCCTGGCCCCCACGTTCGGCGGAGAAAAGAATGCAATCAACTCACTCAAGTTGATTGCCTACGGTAGCACGGCGGCCTTGGTGGGGGGCATTTTCAGCCTGTTGCCCATGCTGTCCATGCTGGGGCTGATAGCAGCGCTTTATTCGATCTATCTGATCTACACCGGCATTCCGGTGTTGATGAAGGCGCCACCTGGCAAGGCCGCAGGCTACACCGCCGTGCTGGTGGTGTGCGGGATTGTGGCCGGCGTGTTGTTGGCTGCCGCGAGCTCGCTCTTCGGCGGTGGCGGGGGCATGGCGCCGATGATGGGCCAAGGTTCTCCGAACATGTCCATCAAGGTCCCAGGCGCAGAGATATCGCTCGACACCGCCAAGCTGGAAGAGGCCGCACGCAAGATGGAAGAGGCTGGCAAACGCATGGAGGAAGCGCACGCCAAAGGCGACACGGCGGCGGCTGGCAAGGCCATGAGCGAGATGTTTGGTGCCGCCCTGGGCGGCCAGGGCGGCAAGCCTTTCTCACCTGATGAATTGCAGAAGTTTGTGCCGCAAGCCCTGGGTGGCATGCAGCGCACGGAACTTGAAGCCCGCTCGGACGCCGCAATGGGAATGAACATTTCCAGTGTCAGTGCCAAATACCAGGGCAGCGACAGCAGCATCGATGTCAAGCTGCAAGACATTGGCTCTGTTCCCGCTCTGGCCATGGCCATGGGTGCCTGGGCCCAATCCACGGTCAATCGTGAAACCGCAGCTGAGGTGGAGCGCATTTTTCAGCGCGACGGCATTTCCTTCAAGGAAGAGTACCGCAAGGACGGATCCCGGTCGGAAATGTCCATGCTGTTGGCGAACGGCATCATGCTGGAATTTGAGGGCAGGAATCTGGATATGGATGCCTTGCGCACCGCCGCAGCCCGGGTGGATGTGAAGCAGCTTGCCGGCATGAAGCGGGCCAACTGATTCTTCAAAGCGCCGTCTGCGAAAGCGGCGGGTCTGATCAGACCCAGCCGAGTGCGCCAAGCGCCGCACCCGCACCGATGAGCCAAAGCAGGTGCAGCCGGGTTCTCCATACGATCAAGGTGGCTGCAGCCGTGAGCAACCACAGGGGCCAGTCACGTGCCGGGTGGTCGTGGGACCCGGTGAGCAGCCAGCCGGTGGCGATCAGCAGGGCGATCACGATGGGCGCCATGCCGGTCTTGAAAGCCCGTACGCCTCGCAGTTCGCGATTGCGATGCGCCCAGCGCGTGGCGGTATAGGTCAGCACCGATGATGGCAGCATGATGGCCACCATGGTCACCAGCACGCCAAGGAAGGCCAGCGCCCATGCCAGCCATCCGGCCGAGGGGCCACCGCCCGCGTTGAGACCTACATTCCAGCCCAGCAGGGCGACAAACAGCACATTGGGGCCGGGAGCCGCCTGCGAGAGCGCAATGGAAGAAGTGAACTGGGCGTCATTCAGCCAGGCGTTGTTGTGTACCAGATAGCGATGCATGTCTGGTGCGGTGGTGATGGCGCCGCCAACACCCAGCAGCGAAAGCGAAGCGAAGTGGCCAAACAGGTCCATCCAGTTGGCAGGTGTCGAAACCATGCTCACGGAAGCATCTCCTGGTCGGCAGGCCCGTTGGGCAATACCCGGTAAGCCCACAGGCAGGCGCCGCTCCCAATGCCCAGCAACACCCAGATCAGGGGCCAGCGGAGCAAGCCAATGGCGATGAAGGTCAGGGTGGCGAGACCAATGCACACACCCATGCCCATGGCGTTCTTGTCCAGTGCGGCGATGAGTTTGATGCCGGTGGCGGTGATCAGGCCTGCGGCCACGGCACCCATGCCCCGCAGTGCGTTCTGCGCCGTGGGGTATTCGGCCACATTGCCGTACAGGACCGCCAGTGCCAGTACCGCGAGGAGCGGAAAAGCGAGCATGCCAGCGAGGGCAGCCAGTGCACCAGGCAGGCCAAAATACCGCCCACCGATCATCATGGACAGGTTGACCACGTTGGGTCCGGGCATGATTTGAGCCACGGCCCAGTCTTCTACAAACTGCTCGCGGGTCATCCAGCGCTTTTTTTCAACCAGCTCCCGCTGTACCACTGCCAGCACACCACCGAATCCCTGCAGTGCAAGCCAGGTGAACGACCAGAACAGATCCGCGCGGGAACGCGGAGCATTCAGTTCTGACGAAGGGGTAGGGCTAGGGCCGTGATGGAGCGCAGCGGGTTCGGGCATCCAGGAATTATCGGCGGGCGGCGCCGCCCATTGGGCCAAGCCGGTGGTCGCAATGCGCTTGATGCTCGGAAGGGTTCAGTTCGCACCCAGAAGATCGCGCACCTTTTGCACTGAAAGTGGTTTGGTGATGAAGTCCTGAATCAACGGCATCCCGCTGGCGATCTGCCGGTCTTTCGGAGCGTCGGATGATGTGAGCATCATCAGCGACACGGTGGGCTTGTCACTCAGGATGGGTGTGGCTTTGCGAGCGAACTCAAAACCATCCATCAAGGGCATGTTGATGTCGAGAAAGATGCAGGTGGGTGTGCTGAGCGGATCTCCCTGCAAAAAGGCCAATGCCTCCGCAGCGTCTTCAAAGATCACCAACTCGCCACTGAAACCGGCGCGACGAATGATGATCTCGTGGAATACGTTGTCGGCCTCGTTGTCATCAATGAGGATGAAGCGGTTCGGAGCAATCAAACTGACCTTTCAGGGGGAGATGCCGTGCGCCAAAGGAAGGCGCAACGTGAAGCGGCTGCCTTCACCAGGAGTCGATGTCATTGACAGGTACCCGCCATGCATCGACGCAATACGCCGTGCAATCGGCAGTCCGAGCCCCGAGCCAGGGTGTGCCCGGCGCAAATGCAATCGCGTAAGCATATCGAACACCGCATCTTGATGCTCAGGAGCTACCCCGATGCCGTTGTCCTCAATGTGTATCAAGTCGAAGCCTGCTTGTCGCTCTGCAACAACCCGCACATGAGCGCGCACGCCAGTCCTGGTGAACTGGAGGCCGTTCGCCACCAGGTTTCTCAAGAGATCACGCAACAGCCCCGGATCGCCCTGAACAATGGGCATCTTCAGCACTTCGAGCTGGCCCGCGTCGCTGGCCAGCATAGGCGCCAGGTCGACCCGCACCTGCTCCATGACTCGGTCCAGATCGACCCGTTCGGTGGTCAGGGCGTGCTTGTCCAACTGCATGAAGCGCAAAAGATCGTCAAGCAAAGCGCCCATTCGCTGGCCGCCTGAGCGCACAAAACCCAAATACTGTTGGCCCGATACAGGCAGATCGCCCAGGTGGTCAGATTCCAGCAGTGATGAAAAATTGTTGATGGCGTTGATGGGCTCGCGCAAGTCGTGCGACAGCATGTGGATGAAGCGCTCCTGCTGGTGCGTCTTCTGCTCCAGCAGGGCCACGGTGTCGCGCAGGTGTGCTTCTCGCTGCCGAATGTCATGCACGTCTTGCGCCCGCATCACCGCGCCCGTGATCGTGCCCTGCGCGTTGCGCGCTGGCATCAGGGCCACCTGCACATGGCGCGAGCCCCGACCCGGGAAACGGGTCACGCGATGGTATTGACTGGCCTCTCCCGCGAGCGCCATGTCCAGTTTGGCCTGAATCACGTCCTTGAAAGTTTGCTCACCCACATGCTCCGGCAGACTGTTCCCAATGATCTGTTCGCGTGTGCAGGCCCAGTAATTGAGGAAAGTGTCGTTGACGTGCTGGTAAATGTAGTTGCGGTCTACGTAGACCAAAAGATCCAGGCCCGCCACCGCCATTGCGGTGAGCTCTTCATGCTGGCGCTCGACCGCCTCTGCGGTGCGCGCGCTCTCTTGTAGTCGGGCTTTTTCATGCTCCAGCAGCGTGGCCACCAATGCCGATAACCGAGTCAACGCATCCAGTTGAGCTGATGTGAGCTCCCGCGGTTGCTGATCGATCACACAAACGGTACCAAGGGCGAAGCCGTCGTCGGTGACGATGGGTGCGCCGGCATAGAAGCGCACTTGCGTGGGACCAGTCACCAGCGGGTTGTCGTGAAACCTCTGATCCGCGAGTGCGTCGCCAACGACCATTGGCTGACCCGGATGCAAGATGGCA
>JAABRN010000055.1 GCA_011390855.1 Hydrogenophaga sp.
GCCGCTGCCCACATCCTCGGCCAATGCCCTGCGCGCATCGGCCAGCGCGAGTTCGGCCAAATCGCTAGCGCCAAAATCAGAGAGGTGTTTCATAGAGGCCAAGCATAACGGGATCGAATATAGTGCCCCCCATCTGCGGTCTGTGCCGACAGGGAATTCAACATGAACCCATCTTCCTCCGCTCCCCCGCCCACCGGCACGCCCTACGGCACGCTGCCATCGGCCTCGCCCTTGCCTCAGCGCAAGCCGGTGAGCCTGCCACGCCTGCATGAAATGCGCGAACGGGGCGAAAAAATCACCATGCTCACGGCGTACGACGCCACCTTCGCGGCGGTCGCCGACGCGGCCGGCGTGGAGTGCATTCTGGTGGGTGATTCGCTAGGCATGGTGTGCCAGGGCTTGTCCAGCACCGTGGGCGTCACGCTGGAGACCATGCGATACCACACCGAAAGCGTGGTGCGCGGCCTGCAACGCGTGCAAGCCACCGCCTGGGTGATCGGCGATCTGCCATTCGGCAGCTACCACGAGTCAAGGGAACAGGCCCTGCGCAGCGCTGCCGAGCTGATGCGCGCCGGTGCCCACATGGTCAAGCTCGAGGGCGGCGGATGGACCGCCGAGACGGTGCGCTTCCTGGTTGAGCGCGGCATTCCTGTTTGCGCCCACCTGGGACTCACACCTCAGACCGTGCACGCCCTGGGTGGCTACCGGGTACAGGGTCGTGGCGACGCCGCGAGCCTGCAACTCAAGCGTCAGGCACTGGAACTGCAGGACGCCGGCGCGGCGATGCTGGTCCTGGAAATGGTGCCAGCCGTGCTTTCCAGCGAAATCACCGAGCAGCTCAAGACCTGCCACACCATCGGCATCGGTGCCGGCAAAGACACAGCCGGTCAGGTGCTGGTCATGCACGACATGCTGGGCATCAATCTGGGCAAAAACCCGAAGTTTGTTCGCAACTTCATGGATGGGCAAGCCAGCGTGCGTGATGCCATGGCGGCCTATGTGGCGGCCGTGAAGAATGGCAGCTTTCCAGACAACGAGCTTCATGCCTGGTAAACGGGACCCACACCCCTCGACACCAGCGGCCCGGCCACGCCGCTTCCGCAGCGCCTCATGAACAGACCACCTCTTTCTCATGCAAATTGTCCACACCATCGAAGACCTGCGCGCCGCCCTGCGGCCCTACGATTCACCGGCCTTCGTCGCCACCATGGGCAACCTGCACCAGGGGCATCTGGCGCTGGTTCAATCAGCCAAGCCGCTCGGCGATGTGACGGTGGCCAGCATTTTTGTCAATCGTCTGCAGTTTGCACCTCACGAGGACTTCGACACCTATCCCCGCACCCTGCAGGCCGACTGCGACCAGTTGGCCTCTGCCGGCTGTGACGTGGTGTTCGCACCTTCGGAAAAGGAACTCTATCCGGAAGCACAAGGCTACAAGGTACATCCCCCGCCCGAGCTGGCCGATATCCTCGAAGGCGAGTTCCGGCCGGGCTTTTTCATCGGCGTGTGCACGGTGGTCATGAAGCTGTTTCAGTGCGTGTTTTCAGAAGCCAAGGGGCCACGCCACGCTTTGTTTGGCAAAAAAGACTACCAGCAACAGATGGTGATCCGGCGCATGGTGCAGCAACTTGCCCTGCCCGTGAACATCGTGGGAGCCGAGACGCAACGCGCAGACGATGGCCTGGCGTTGAGTTCACGCAATGGCTACCTGAGCGAAACCGAAAGGGCCGAGGCAGTACAGCTGTCGCTGGTCTTGCGTTCACTGGCGCGTGATGCGCTGGCCGCTGCCGACGGACTGCCCGCCCAACGACTGGCGCTGGAAGAGCGGGCCATGCACGCACTGACACAGCGCGGATGGAAGCCCGACTACCTCACAGTTCGCCGACGCAGTGATCTGCAAGTGCCGCAAGCGAACGACGCCACCACGGCACAGAGCCTGGTCGTGCTGGGTGCTGCCAGGCTGGGCAGCACCCGCCTGATCGACAATTTCGAGGTGTAGATCAGGTATTGACCAGGTGTGATGGCAGGGATAGCGCCCGAGATTCGGGCGCGTTGAGCCTTGTCGAAGATGCCGCTGTCAGGCGTGCTGCGTTTCCTGCTTCGGGTCGCGACCCATAAGCACGGCCAGTGCCTGCGCGGGCAGCACCCGACCTTCGAGCAGGTCCACCACGGCCTCGCTGATCGGCATCTCCACCCCGAGCAGGCGCGCACGTTGCACCACGGTTTGCGCGCTGTACACCCCTTCGGCCACATGGCCAAGGGAATCGACCGCCTCGCGCAAAGTGAGTCCCTGGGACAGCAACTGGCCCACGCGCCGATTGCGAGACAGGTCACCCGTGGCGGTGAGCACCAGATCACCCAGGCCCGAAAGGCCCATGAATGTGTCAGCACGTGCACCCAGTGCCTGCCCAAGCCGGGTCATTTCTGCCAACCCGCGGGTGATCAAGGCCGCTCGGGCGTTCAAGCCCAGTTTCAGGCCATCACAAAGGCCGGTGGCAATGGCCAGCACGTTTTTCACGGCGCCGCCCACCTCGACGCCGACCATATCGTCGTTGGCATATACCCGCAGCGCGGGGCCATGAAAAGCAGCCACCAGCGCATCACGCACGCTCGCGTGCTCACTGGCCGCCACCAATGCCGTGGGCTGTCCCAGGGCCACCTCTTGTGCGAAGCTGGGGCCGCTGAGCACGCCGGCTTTGAGGGATGGCGCCACCGCTGCTCGAATTTCGTGACCCAGCAGACCCATCGGTTGATGGTCATTCTGCGGCGCCTCGAAACCTTTGCACAGCCACGCCACGGGGCCATGATGCTCGCGAAGCCCAGTCAGCACGCCGCGCAAGCCAGCCATGGGCGTACCGATGATCACGAGGTCCGCCGGGCCGAGGCGCTGCTGCACCATGGCAGCCACTGCCTCCAAAGGCACGGCCTCGACATTCAAGCTTTGAGGAAACACCACACCCGGCAAGTAGCGGCGGTTCTCGCGCCCTGACTGCATTTCCAGGGCCTGAGCACCGTCTCGCGCCCACAGGCTCACCTCACCACCAGGTCCTGCCAGGCGGGCCGCGCTGACCGCAAGTGCGGTACCCCAGGCACCCGCGCCGAGCACCACGATCTTCATTGCGCCAGACCCAGTGAACCGCAGTTACTGCGTGACGATGCGAGGAGCGTCTTCAGCAGCCTGCGCCTGTTGCTGTTCGTACATGGCCTGGAAATTGATTTCGGCCAGATGCACAGGCGGAAAGCCTCCGCGCTGAATCAGGTCGGCCACGTTGGAGCGCAGGTAGGGGTAAACGATCTGCGGGCAGGCGATGCCCATGATGGGACCCATCTGCTCTTCGGGCAGGTTGCGAATCTCAAAGATGCCGGCCTGCTTGGCTTCCACCAAAAACACGGTTTTGTCCTTGATCTTGGTGGTCACGGTGGCGGTGACGCAGATTTCATAGACGCCGTCGGCGGCAGGACTGGCTTCCACGCCGAGCTGGATGTCGACCGAAGGCTGTTCCTGCTCGAGCAGGATGGATGGCGAATTGGGTTGCTCCAGCGAAGCTTCCTTCAGATAGACGCGCTGAATTTGGAATGTGGGTTCTGGGTTGTCGGCCATGATGATGTCTCAATAGGAAAAAACAAAGCCCGCGGCGGTGATGGTTTCCCGCAGCGGGCACTGGTGAAGGATTATGTCAGCCTCGACCGACACCGAGGTCAGCGTGCTTGCAGCATGGGCGCCAACTGGCCACGGGCATCCAGAGCGTGAAGATCATCACAGCCACCCACGTGTGTCTCTCCAATGAAGATTTGCGGCACGCTGGTGCGCCCGGTGATCTCGGTCATCTGTGCGCGAAGTGCCTTCTGACCATCAACCACCACTTCCTTGAGGTCAACCACGCCGTGCCGCTGAAGCAGCGCCTTGGCTCGGCTGCAGAAGGGGCAATAAGCGCTGGTGTACATCGTGACAGTGACCATGAAATCTCCTAGATGAAATCAAAAACCGGGAATGATCATGCCTTTTCCACTGGAAGGCTGGCGGCACGCCACGCGCCCATGCCGCCTGAGAGGGAATGCGCATTCTCATAGCCCAGCTTTTTGGCTATGGCCAAGGCACGGTTGGAGCGCGCACCGGTGGCGCACACCAGAATGACTGGCGTGGCCTTGTTTTTCACCGCGCCGGGCAGCTTGGCCTCCAGGTCACCCAAGGGAAGGTTTTTGGCGCCAATGACATGTCCGCCAGCGAACTCGGTGGCATCGCACACGTCCACCACCACCGCCTTCTCACGGTTCATCAGCATCACGGCCTCTGTCGCTTTGAGCGAGCCAGTGCGACCACCCGCAGAGACCGCTGGCCACATCAACATGGCGCCGGCGGTGAAGGCCACAGCAATCAAAATCCAGTTTTCGATGAAGAAACTCACAGGGATACCCTTTCTAGACAACCCGGGATTTTAGAATGTATGGCTGTCCCGCGCGGCGACCTCCACCAACATTCTGCCGGTGTCGAGTTGTGCCGGTCCAGTTCAGAGCGCTTTTTCTGTTCAATCCGATTCAATGCCCATGTACAAACTTGTCCTCATTCGCCATGGCGAATCCACCTGGAACCTCGAAAACCGTTTCACCGGCTGGACCGACGTGGACCTGACCGCCACCGGCCTGGAACAAGCCAAGAACGCGGGCCGGCTGCTCAAGGCCGAAGGCTATGACTTTGATCTGGCCTACACCAGCGTGCTCAAGCGGGCGACGCGCACGCTCTGGCACACGCTTGACGAAATGGACCGCACCTGGCTGCCCGTGGTGCACAGTTGGCGCCTCAACGAGCGGCACTACGGCGCCTTGCAAGGCTTGAACAAGGCCGACATCGCCAAGCAGTATGGCGACGAACAGGTGCTGATCTGGAGGCGCAGCTACGACACCCCGCCACCGGCACTGGAGCCGGATGATCAGCGCTGCGAACGCCACGACCGCCGCTACGAAAAACTCGGCCCGAACGAGGTACCGTTGACCGAATGCCTGAAAGACACCGTGGCGCGGGTGTTGCCGTTCTGGAACGAATCGATGGCGCCTGCCATTCGCGCCGGCAAGCGCGTGGTGGTCGCCGCCCATGGCAACAGCATCAGGGCCTTGGTGAAATACCTGGACGGCGTCTCGGACGCCGACATCGTGAACCTGAACATTCCCAACGGAATTCCGCTGGTTTATGAGCTGGACGCTGCCCTGCAGCCGATCAAAAGCGCGTATCTGGGCGACCAGGAGGCGATCGCAAAGGCAGCTGCGGCCGTGGCTGCGCAGGGAAAAGCCTGAAATATCAAGCGACCCAGGCCGTACTGGTGGCTCAAGTCAAGGCACACGTCGCCATTCACCCACCGTTGAGCGGGTGCGTTCGCGCTCCATGACGGGCTTTACGGAACCGAAGGCACTGACACCGCTCCAAGGTGTATATTGACTTGCCATAGGGCCGACTGGGTTCGGTGCAGGCGTTAACTTCAGGATATCTCGATGGGCAAACAAGTGAGTCACAAGCTGAGAATCGCGGGCTGGGTGGCCATTGGAGCAGTGGCCGGCGCGCTCACCACGGTGCAATTCCAGGCTGTGGCCAGGGGCACCATGGCGCCATTGCCGCTGGAAGAGCTTCAGCAGCTTGCCGCTGTATTCGGCATGGTCAAGAGCGACTATGTGGAGCCGGTGGACGAAAAGAAGCTCATATCTGACGCCATCACGGGCATGGTCGCAAGCCTGGACCCCCATTCCCAGTACTTCGATAAAAAGTCCTTCAAGGAATTCCGCGAGGGCACCAG
>JAABRN010000056.1 GCA_011390855.1 Hydrogenophaga sp.
CACCGCCGTAACGTGTGCTGGCGCAGGCATTCGCCAGGGTGTGGCTGCCGACCGAATCGACCACGCCGATCCAACGCTCCTTCTGCAATGGCTTGCCAGGCTCGCTCAAGGACCCTCGGTCGATGACTTCAGTGGCGCCCAGTGCCTTGAGGTGTGCAGCCTCTTCCGGCCGTCCAGTGGACGCCACCACGGTGTGACCGAGATGGGCCAGCAAGGCGATCGCCACACTGCCCACGCCGCCATTGGCACCTGTGACCAGCACTTCGCCGCTGCCCGGTGCCACGCCGGCGTCTGCCCAATGCTTTTGCAGCGCCTGAACACACAGCATGGCCGTGTAGCCGGCGGTACCGATGGCCATGGCGTCGCGTGCACTGAAAGCTTTGGGCAGGGCCACCAGCCAGTCGCCCTTGACCCGGGCCTGTTGCGCCAGCCCACCCCAATGCGTTTCGCCCACGCCAAACCCATTGAGCAACACCCGATCGCCTGCGACCCAGCGGGGGTGCTGGCTGTGGGTCACTGTCCCGGCGAAGTCGATGCCGGGCACCATGGGGAAATTGCGCACCACAGGCGAGCGACCGGTGATGGCGAGGCCGTCCTTGTAGTTGATCGTCGAGTACTCGACCGCCACGGTCACGTCTCCAGCCGAAGGCAATTCAGCCTCTTCGAGTTCGGTCACGGCGCAGCGGTAGCCGCTGGCGGGCTTGGTGATCAGCAGGGCTTTGAACATGAACAATCCTTGGTTTTTTGATACTGGCGAGTAATGGCGAAGGCGCCCAATAGCAAACGCTCAGGGCGTCTCCGGTTCAGGGCCTTCACGCCACAGGCGAACGGCCAGCCACCAGCCCAGACCGGCGTTGGTCAAGGCCAGCAGGCTCAGAAGCAAGCGCAGGCCGTCGGCCGGCTGGGCCAGGTGAATGAACCAGACAATGCCCGACGACAGAAGGTTGAGGGCCACCATGGCCCAGAACAGGCCGCGACGGGGTTGCCAGATTCGGGAAACCGATTGCCATTCGAATTGCATGGGGCGAATGATCACATGGTTTCCGTTGGCCCTGTCAAGAGCAGGCTCCTGGGCTCACTGTGCCGCGCCAGTGGTTTCTTTTCTGGCCTCCTGCTCCTGCAGCAGGCGCCACATCACCTTGCCGCTTCCGCTCTTGGGCAAGGCGTCTACAAAAGCCACGGTGCGTGGGCATTTGTAGACCGCCATGTGTTCGCGGCACCAGTCGACGATGTCCTGTTCGGTGGTGTGTCCGCGCGCCGCATCACGCAACACCACCACGGCCTTCACGCTCTCGCCCCGGTAGCCATCGAGCGTGGCGATCACGCAAGCCTCGGCGATGGCCGGGTGGCGGAACATCAGCGTTTCCACCTCGGCCGGCCAGACCTTGAAGCCACTGGCGTTGATCATGCGCTTGAGCCGGTCGGTGATGAAGAAATAGCCATCTTCGTCGACACGACCCAGGTCACCCGAGCGGAAATAGCGCTCACCTGCGAAGGTGACGAATGCCGCTTCGCTGGCCTCCGGTCGTTTCCAGTAGCCCGAAAACACCATGGGCCCGCGAATGATGATCTCGCCCGCCTCGCCCACCGGCATTTCCTGCAAGGTGTCGGGGTCGACCACGCGCGCATCTGCGCTCATGAAAGGAATACCCAGACACTGCTGCTTGGGCGCATCGGGCGGGTTGTTGTGCGAAGGCGCGGCGGTTTCCGTCAGTCCGTATCCCTCCGAGTAACGCAGCCCGTATTGTTCAAACAGACGCTGGGCCACTGCCTGCGGCATGGCCGCACCGCCACCACCAATGAGCTTGAGGCTGGACAGGTCGAACTGCGCAAAGTTCGGGCTGGCCAGCAGGTCGATCACCATGGTGGGTATGTTGGCCCAGTGGGTCACACGCCAATGCGAGATGAGACGGCCTGCGAGTTCGCGGTCCCAGCGCGGCATGAGCACCATCGTGGCACCCGAATACACGCCACTGTGCATGCCCACCACCATGCCGGTGATGTGAAACATGGGCACCACGAGCAGTGCGATGTTCTCGGCCGAACCATTGCCCCAGAGGCTGCCGGCCACCGCGTTGTGCATCACGCTGGCGTGCGTGTGCATGCATCCCTTGGGCAGACCGGTGGTGCCACTGGTGTAGGGCAAAACCGACAGGTGCTCGGGAGAGCGGTCGTGCGCGGGCGCCAGGTCGGTGCAGGACAGCGCATCGGCCCAGTCGGCCACGGTGCCACCGGGCAGTTCTGGTGTGGTGTGGCGCTGCAGCAGCCAGTTCACCCACGGCGGCGGTACTTCGGCCTGCGGGCCCATGGCATCGTGGTAGTGGGCCACCACGAGGTGCTGCAGGCGCTGGTCTTCAGGCAGTTCGGCATTGGCCTGGAGCAGCTCAGGAGCCAGGTCGGCGGCCGCCACGGCCACGCGCGCATCCGGATCTGTGATGTAGTGCTTGAGTTCTTCGGCCTTGTTCATGGGGTTGACCGGGACCACCACGGCATTGGCACGCAGGATGGCGAAATGCGCCACCACCCACTGCGGGCAATTCTGCATCAGCAAGATCACCCGGTCTCCCGCCTTGACGCCCTGGGCATGCAGGTGAGCGGCCATGCGCTCGGCCTGTTCAAAGAGCTCGCGGTAGGTGAGCACCTGGTCAAAAAACACCAGCGCCGCCTTGTCCGGGTAGCGCTGGGCGCTCACCAGCAGGTTGAACCACAGCGATGTGGCAGGCGGTGTGAGGCGATGCGGCAGGCGCGTGGGCCAGAAACGGTGGTGTGGTCGTTCGGGGGCGAGGACGGGTGTCGCCCCGGGCGGTGTTGGGGTGTTCATGCGATGTCTCCTGTTGCCACTGTTTTGAACGGAGGATACGTGGGCTTGCGCTGCATCAAAAATCCGGCTTGTCGCGCGCGGGACCAACCGTGCCGCTTCCCGCTCAATCGCCCACACCCGTCTTCAGACAAGTCGCCTGATGGCTTGGCACGGAACCTGCATAAGTTTCAAGCGGGGGCCGGCCAACAGCCGGTGCGATGGCGTCATGAATTATTTGCATGGCCCAACCTCGTAAACCCCGATGCTCGGCCCAATCGGCCGGGGATAAAGTCGCTTGGCGGCAAAGTTACGCACATTTACGGTGCGTAACCAGACCGACAGACAAACACCCAAACCACAAATTGGAGAGACCTGATGAAATTGAAAACCCTGAAACTGACCGCCCTGGGCCTGAGTGCAGCCGCCACCATGGTGAGCATGCCTGCCCATGCTGGCAAGGACCTCGACGCGATCAAGTCGCGCGGCACCTTGGTATGTGGAGTCAGTACCGGTCTGGCAGGCTTTTCAGCCGCCGACAGCCAGGGCAAATGGAGCGGGCTTGATGTGGACGTGTGCCGCTCGGTGGCAGCCGCCGTTCTGGGCGACGCCGAAAAGGTGCGCTATGTGCCCCTGAATGCCGCACAGCGATTCACCGCCCTGCAGTCAGGCGAAGTGGACCTGCTGCCCCGCAACACCACCTGGACCCTGACCCGCGATGCCACGCTGGGCCTGCACTTCACCGGCGTGAACTTCTATGACGGCCAGGGCTTCATGGTCCCCAAGAGCCTGAATGTGAAGAGTGCCAAGGACCTCAAGGGCGCCACGGTTTGCGTGCAGTCCGGCACCACGACCGAGCTCAACCTGAGTGACTACTCGCGTGCCAACAACCTGAACCTGCGCCCTGTGGTGTTCGCCGAGCTGGCCGCCACCAACGCTGCCTACTTTGCTGGTCGCTGCCAGGCCTACACCACGGACGCATCAGGCCTGGCCTCGATTCGCTCCAAGGAAGCCGCCAAGCCAGACGATCACATGATCCTGCCAGAACTGATTTCCAAAGAACCCCTCGGCCCTTCCGTGCGTCGTGGTGACGACGAGTTCTTTGCCATCGTGAAGTGGGTTGGCTACGCGCTGCTGGAAGCAGAAGAACTGGGCATCACAGCCGCCAATGTGGACCAGATGCGCAAGGACAGCAAGAACCCCAGCGTGCTGCGCCTGCTGGGTGGCGGCACCGAGGACACTGGCAAGCTGCTGGGCCTGGACAAGGAATGGGCCGTTCGCGCCATCAAGGCCGTGGGCAACTACGGTGAAAGCTACGAGCGCAATATCACCCCGATCGGCCTGCCACGCGGCGTGAACGCGCTGTGGAACAAGGGCGGCCTGATGTACCCCATGCCTGCTCGCTGATTTTTCAGCTTGGGTTGACAACGCCGGCTTGGATTTCCTGCCGGCGTTGTTGCATCTGGGGTTCCTTCCCCCTCCTCCTTCAGGAGACTTTCTTGAATTCCACCATCAAACCTCCACGACCACCCTGGTCGTGGCGCAGCCGCGCCGCACGCGGGCTTATTTACCAGGCCATCGCCCTGGTCCTGATTGGCCTGGGTGTCTGGTTCCTGGCATACAACACCCAGGAAAACATGCGCATTCGCGGCATTCAGAGCGGTTTCGACTTCCTGGGTGCAACGGCCGGTTTCGACATCGGCGAAACCATGGTCGCTTATGACCCCAGCGAGACCTATGGCAAAGCCATCTGGGTCGGTGTGCTCAACACCCTTCGGGTCGCTGTCATCGGCATCATCCTCACCACCATCCTGGGCGTGCTGCTGGGTGTGGGCCGCTTTTCGCGCAACGGCCTGGTGCGCGGCATCTGCTACGGCTACGTGGAACTGTTCCGCAACGTGCCCATCCTGCTGCAGATGCTCATGTGGTACCTGTTCTTCGTGGAAGTCCTGCCCCCGCCGGGCGATGCCTGGAACGTGGCCGACCTGTTCTACCTGAGCAAGGACGGATTCGCCTTCCCCCGCCCCATGCAGGGCACGGGCTACATGGTGATGCTCGCTGGCCTGATCGCTGGCGTGGTGCTCGCGTGGGTCTGGCGACGCTGGGCTCTGAAGGAATTTGAAAATACCGGGCGGCTGCGCAATCCGGGCTGGCCCACACTGGGCATCATCGCCGGCTGCACCTTCCTGGGCTGGCTCGGTGGTGGCATGCCCACCGAATGGGCCATACCGGAAGCTGGCCGCTTCATGATCGAAGGCGGCGGCAGTGTTTCGCCCGAATTCATGGCGGTGCTCATCAGCCTCACGTTCTACACCGCTGCCTTCGTGGCCGAGGTGGTGCGCGGCGGCATCCAGTCGGTGAGCCTGGGCCAGAAGGAAGCGTCGGCGGCACTGGGTCTGGCACCGCGCCAGACCATGAACCTGGTGGTACTGCCTCAGGCCATGCGCGTGATCATTCCGCCACTGACCAACCAGTACCTCAACCTGACCAAAAATTCATCGCTGGCGGTGGCTGTGGGCTACCCCGATGTGGTCTCGATTGCCAACACCACGCTGAACCAGTCAGGGCGCGCGGTGGAATGTATCGCCATCATCATGCTGGTGTACCTGAGCACCTCCCTGTCCACGTCGTTGTTCATGAATTGGTACAACGACCGCATGGCCATCAAGGAAAGGTAGCCCCATGTCCGATACCTTTGTGCCCATTCCCGCGCGACCCTCGCCGGTGCGCACCAACGGCCTTGTGCCCTGGATCCGCACCAACATGTTTGCTGACTGGCGCAGCAGCATCACCTCACTGTTCCTGCTGGCCCTGGCCATCTATGTGCTGCCCAAGCTCTACAGCTGGGGCCTTGGAAATGCCGTCTTCCGTACCGATTCGGAAGCCTGTCAAGCCGTGCGCGGCACGGGCGCTTGCTGGGGCGTGGTGACGGAAAAGTACCGCCTGATCCTGCTGGG
>JAABRN010000057.1 GCA_011390855.1 Hydrogenophaga sp.
GCCACGGTCGACAACTTCAAACTCGTCACCACCGAAACCCCGGCCCTGACCGACAACCAGGTGCTGGTACGTCACCACTTCCTCAGCCTGGACCCGTACATGCGCGGCCGCATGAACGACAGCAAAAGCTACGCCGCCTCGCAGGCCTTGGGCGAGGTCATGATTGGCGGCACCGTGGGTGAGGTGGTCGAGTCGAAGCACCCCAAGTTCCAGCCCGGCGACAAGGTCGTTGGCATGGGCGGCTGGCAGCAGTACAGCGTGGTCGATGCCGCTCAGCCCGGCGCGCTGCGCAAGGTCGACACCACGCACGTGCCGCTGTCCTACTACCTGGGCGCGGTGGGCATGCCGGGCGTGACCGCCTGGTATGGCCTGGTGAAGATCATCAACCCGAAGCCGGGCGACACCGTGGTGGTGAGCGCGGGCACCGGCGCGGTGGGCAGTGCGTTTGCTGCTTTGGCCAAGGCGCGCGGCTGTCACACGGTGGGTATTGCGGGCGGGCCTGAGAAGTGCAAGTACGCAGTGGAAGAGCTGGGCTTTGACGCCTGTATCGACTACAAGCTGCACAAGGACATGTACTCGCTGGCCAAGGCCCTCAAGGAAGTCTGCCCCAAAGGTATCGACGGTTACTTCGAGAACGTGGGTGGCATGGTGCTGGACGCGGTGCTGCTGCGCATGAACGCCTTTGGCCGCATTGCGGTCTGCGGCATGATCGCCGGCTACGACGGCCAGCCACTGCCACTCACCAACCCGGCACTGATCCTGGTGAACCGCCTGAAGATCGAAGGTTTCATCGTGAGCGAGCACATGGAAATCTGGCCCGAGGCGCTGACCGAGCTGGGCACGCTGGTGGCCACCGGCAAACTGCGCCCGCGCGAGACCGTCGCCGAGGGCCTGGCCGCCGCCCCAGAGGCGTTCATGGGTCTGCTCAAGGGCAAGAACTTCGGCAAGCAGCTCGTGAAGCTGATGTAACCCCCCTGCGCCGCAGGATTTGTTGCCCACCCCCGCCGCGCTTCACGCGACCCCCTCAAGGGGGCGCCACTGGCGGCCCGGCAGAGCTGGTTCCGCGGTGGCTCTGGAACAAGCCATTGCGCCTGAAAAGGAGTTGTCATGAGTGCCACGCATGAGGTGTTCAACCAGGTGGAGCCGCTGGTGGACGTCAACCTGTTTGTCGGCAACCGGGCCATGCAGGATGCGTTGAAGTTCAACGCGCCAGCACTGGACACGGCGCCACTGCATGCGCTGGGCGGTTTGGTGGGCAGTGCAGAGATGCAGACCCATGCGCGGCTGGCCAATGTGTTCACGCCGCAGCTCAAGACGCACAGCCGCTTCGGTCATCGCATCGACCAGGTGGAGTTTCATCCGAGTTACCACGCGCTCATGGGCGCAGCAGTGGGGGCTGGCCTGCATGGCACGGCGTGGGCGCCGGATCAACAGGACACGGGGTACGCGCACCTCCAGCGCGCCGCTGGCTTCATGCTTTTCACCGAGCTCGAACCCTCCATCCTCTGCCCCATCTCCATGAGCTACGCGGTCGCACCCGCGCTCAAAGGCAACCCTGCCATCCACCAGGACTGGTCCCCCGGCCTTACCAGCCGCATCTACGACCCTGCGCTCAAGCGCTGGAGCGACAAGCCCGGCCTGACCATGGGCATGGGCATGACGGAAAAGCAGGGCGGCTCCGATGTGCGCGCCAACACCACCCAAGCTGTGCCCGATGGCAGCGACGCCTGGGGCCAGCGCTTCCAGGTTACCGGCCACAAGTGGTTTTTCTCCGCACCCATGTGCGACGCCTTCCTGATCCTGGCGCAAACGGCCAGTGGACTGAGCTGTCTGTTCCTGCCGCGTGTGCTGCCGGATGGATCGGTCAACGCCATCCAGATCCAGCGCCTGAAGGACAAACTGGGCAACAAGGCCAACGCCAGTTCCGAAGTGGAGTTCCACAGCGCCACCGCCTGGCTGGTGGGCGAAGAAGGCCGGGGCGTGCCGCAGATTCTGGCCATGGGCACCATGACGCGGCTGGACTGCGCCCTGGGCACCAGCGGGCTGATGCGCCAGGCACTGTCGATCGCACTGAACCACACCACACAGCGCAAGGCGTTTGGCAAGTTCCTGATCGATCAGCCGCTGATGAAAAACGTGCTGGCCGATCTGGCGCTGGAGTCCGAAGCCGCTACCGCGCTTGCGCTGCGCCTGGCACGCTGTTTTGATCGTCCCAACGACCCGCACGAACAGGTCATGGCCCGGCTGCTGACGCCGGTGGCCAAGTTCTGGATCTGCAAGCGTGGCAGCCACTTCGCCCAGGAAGCCATGGAGTGCCTGGGTGGCAACGGCTATGTGGAAGAGGGTGGCGAAGGCGTCATGGCGCGCATCTACCGCGAGATGCCGCTGAACTCCATCTGGGAAGGCGCAGGCAACATCATGGCCATTGACCTGCTGCGCGCGTTGCGCAAAGCCGATGCGGCAGCCGCCTTGGCTCACGAACTCGCGCCAGCGAAGGGGATGCACCCCGCGCTCGACCGGCTGGCCGCGCAACTCCCCATCCGCGTGGAAGACATGGCCACCGAGATGGAGGCTAGGCGACTGGCGCAGGACGTGGCACTGGCCGTGCAGGCCGCTCTGCTGGCGCAGACGGCACCGGGCGCGGTGTTCAGCGCCTTCTGCGATTCCCGCATCGATGGCCGGTGGGGCCACAGCTTCGGTTCACTGAGCGCCGGCACCGATGTCGACGCCATCCTTCAACGCGCCATGCCTGCATGAAAGCCCCCATGTCCGACCTCATCCTGCACCACTACCCCACCTCGCCGTTCTCCGAGAAAGTGCGCCTGATCTTTGGTCACAAACAGCTGGCCTGGCAGAGCGTGATCATTCCGCGCATCATGCCCAAACCCGACGTGCTGGCCCTCACGGGCGGCTACCGGCGCACGCCTTTTTTGCAGGTGGGAGCCGACATCTTTTGTGACACCGCGCTCATCTGCGACGTGCTGGAACACCACCAGCCCGAGCCCAGCCTTTACCCCGAACGGCTCAAGGGCATGGCCCGTGCGCTCGCCCAGTGGGCAGACAGCACGCTGTTCTGGGCCGCCATGGGCTACAACCTCAGCCCCAGAGGCGCCGCTGCCCTGTTCGCCGACCAGCCGCTGGCCAGTGCACAGGCTTTTGCCGCCGACCGTGGCGCCATGCGCACCGGCATGACCAGTCTGCGCCCAGGTGACGCCACCGCTGCCTACAAGAGCTACCTGCGCCGCCTGTCCACCATGGTGGAGGACCAGCCCTTTCTGCTCGGCGAAATGCCCTGCGTGGCAGACTTCGCGGCCTACCACCCGCTGTGGTTCAGCCGTGTGGTGAATCCGGTCATGGCGGGCATTCTCGATGCCACGCCAGCGGTCATTGAATGGATGGATCGAATGGCCTTGATCGGCCATGGGCAGATGGGCAAGTTGACGTCTGATCAGGCCATCGAAATCGCCGCTGCCGCCGAGCCCGCACCACTGCCCGACGACACCTTCCAGGATGACCACGGCATTGCCTTGGGCAGCCGCGTCACCATCGCCGCTGAAACCTTCGGGCAAGAACCCACCGAAGGCATTCTGCTGGCGGCCACCCGCACCCGCTACACCCTGGAACGCACGGACGCACGGGCAGGCAAGGTGCATGTGCACTTTCCGCGCATCGGGTTTGTGCTGAGGGAAGTGCGCGCTTGAGCTCGACCGAACCTGCTTCCTTCCCCATTGCCTGGCGCTGCCAGTCTTTTGACGACATGGACGCCCGTACGCTGTACCGACTGCTACAGCTCCGAACCGACGTGTTCGTGGTGGAGCAACAGTGCCTGTTCCAGGACATGGACGGTGCGGACCAACACTGCATGCACCTGCTTGGCGAACGCACCATCCCTGGTCAAGCGCCAGAACTCCTGGCGTATGCGCGGCTGGTGCCGCCGGGCCTGAAGTACACAGAGGCCAGCATTGGCCGCGTGGTCAGCGCGACCGCGGCACGTGGTACCGGCATCGGCCATGTGCTCATGCGGGAAGCCGTGCGGACTTTGCATGACCTGTGGGGCGCGCAGCCCATTCGCATTGGCGCACAGGCGCATCTGCAGACCTTCTATCGGCAACACGGCTTCGAGCCCGGCGGTCTGATCTACGTCGAAGACGGCATCGACCACATCGAAATGATCAGGCCCTGAAGCCCCCTGCACTCAATTCAACACCATCAACGACAGGAGACAACCATGATTCAAGACTTCAAAGGCAAGACAGCCGTGCTCACCGGCGCGGGCTCGGGCTTCGGGCTCGAATGCGCGCGCATCGGGGCATCGCTGGGCATGAATCTCGTGCTGGTCGACGTGCAGCAGGACGCGCTGGACGCCGCCGAGGTCGAGATGAAGGCCACGGGCGCCAAAGTGCTCGCGCGGCGGGTGGACGTGTCCAGCCCGGCGCAGATGGAGGCCTTGGCCGCCGACGTGCAGACGACCTTCGGCGCACCGCATTTCGTGTTCAACAACGCCGGCGTCGGATCAGGTGGCCTGATCTGGGAGAACTCCGTCAAGGACTGGGAGTGGGTGCTGGGTGTGAACGTCTGGGGCGTCATTCATGGTGTGCGCCTGTTCACCCCCATGATGCTCGCGGCCGCCAAGGCAGACCCGGCCTACCGGGGTCACATCGTCAACACCGCCAGCATGGCCGGCCTGCTCACGCCGCCCAACATGGGCATCTACAACGTGAGCAAGCACGCGGTGGTGAGCCTCACTGAAACCCTGTTCCAGGACCTGAAGCTGGTGAGCGACCAGGTCAGCGCCAGCGTACTGTGCCCGTACTTCGTGCCCACCGGCATCAGCCAGAGCCACCGCAACCGCCCGGCTGAACTGGCCGACGAGAAAGCCACCCAGAGCCAGTTGATCGGCCAGGCCATGAGCGACAAGGCGGTGAGTTCGGGCAAGGTCACGGCCGCGCAGGTGGCCCAGCTGGTGTTTGACGCCATGGGCGCCGACCGCTTCTACATCTACAGCCATCCCAAGGCCCTCGGGAATGTGCGCGCCCGCATGGAGAACATCGTGAATCAGGAAAACCCTGCCGACCCCTTCCTGGAACGGCCCGATATAGGTGTGGCGCTGCGGGCGCAGCTGCGTGGCGCTTGACGCAACCGCCGGCCTTCATGGAAAAGGGCGGTCACGCACTGTTCAACACCGCCATCGGTGTGTGCGGTATCGCCTGGGGGCCGCTTGGTGTGCTGGCCGTGCAACTGCCTGAGGCCGATTCGGCAAGCACCCGCGAGCGTCTTCTGAAAGGCCTGACGCCGCCACCAGAAGACGCACCGCCGCCACCGGTTCAGGCAGCCATCGAAGGTGTACAGGCCCTGCTGGAAGGGCGCGCGCACCGCAACCTGTGCGAGATCGCGCTCGACATGACCCGGCTCACGCCGTTTCAACGCGGGGTCTACGCCTACGTGCGCGCCATACCGCCGGGGCAGACACGCACCTACGGTGAAGTGGCGCAGGCCCTGGGCGACCCGGGTCTGGCGCGTGCGGTGGGGCAGGCCATGGGCCACAACCCGTTTGCGCCGGTGGTGCCCTGCCACCGGGTGCTGGCCGCGGGCAACCAGCCGGGTGGGTTTTCAGCGGGTGGGGGCGCGCGCACCAAGCTGCGCATGCTGATGATCGAAGGTGCGCTGGAACGTGGTTTGTTCGATTGACCCTGAATACGGCTCCGGCTCCGGCTTCGTGCACAGATCC
>JAABRN010000058.1 GCA_011390855.1 Hydrogenophaga sp.
ACCGGCTTCCGCTCAGCACACCGGCAGAGGGGCTGGCGTATGCGGCGCCTTCAGGGAGGGTCGGCGCAATCACAATCACTCTCCTTCGCCAAACCTGTCGTTGATGAGGGCGAGCAATGCGTCCATGGCCACTTGTTCATCAGGGCCGGTCGTCTCCACCTCGACCGTGCTGCCCATGCCGGCCGCAAGCATCATGACACCCATGATGCTCTTGGCATTGACGCGGCGATCGCCACGGGACATCCAGACTTCGCTGGCGA
>JAABRN010000059.1 GCA_011390855.1 Hydrogenophaga sp.
GTGCAGCCCCAACTTATTGCTGATGGTCACGGTGGTCTTGATCATGGGTGGCTCTTCGGGCCTGGTTCTGGGGTGCGGTCACGGCCACCTGTATCACGCCCTGGGTGGCACCAATCATCGCGCGGGAAACCAGCGCGTCCAGTGATTCGTGACGGTACGACACCGTGCGCAGCAACATGGGCAGGTTCACGCCTGCAATGAGCTTGGAGTGCACACCATCGACCAGCTTTTGCGCCACATTGCATGGCGTGGCACCAAATACGTCGGTCACGACCAGGGCTTGCGGTGCGGCCGACTGGCGCATCATCGCGCGTGCCTGGGCCAGCGTTTCTTCGGGTGGCATGTTGGGTTGAACATCAAGCGCAGTCACCGCATCGACCGCGTCCGGGAACACATGCAGCACGCACTGGCGCAAGGCCGAAGCCAGCGGTGCATGGGCAATGATGAAGATGACGTTCATGGGCATGAGTTTAGGGCAAGGGCGCACGCGCCAGACCGGTATTTCCTCACTGAAGCAAGACCAGGAAAGGCCGGAAAAGCCCTTTGCACCGCGGCAAGCGCCACGGCATTCGGTTGATTCATGCGCGCGTGCGCTTCCAGTGGGCGTGCAAGAAGCTCAGGTAGGCGAGCACGCAGCACAGACCAAAAAAGGCCACGGCGCCACGGTACTGCGCTGGCTCGCTCCAGCCCAGGCGTGCCAGCGCATCGATCAGCAGACCGATACCCCACTGCACCACGAAAACACCGGCAAAGATGGCGAGATTGAAAGCCGATAGCGCGCGCCCCGCCGCTTCGGCGGGCAAGGCCAAAGCCACAGCGGGCTGCGACAACGCCACAAACGTGCTGCTGACGCAGAACAATGCCCACAGCAGCCAGCCCGCGCCCTCCCCCAGCCACACAATGGACAAGAGCACCCCGAAACTGACAGGCAAGCCCCAGGCGATCAGGCGCTCCGGCGCAAGTCCTTGTCTCGCCAACCGGGGATTGATCACGCCCCACAACCAGAATGCCGTCAGCATGGACAGGTTGATGCCGAAAAGGCCAGCGGCCGCCTCTTGGGCTGAATAGCCTGCCACGTTCACCATCCAGGGGCCGGCCCAGAGGGTTTGCACTGCAACCATACCGCCGTAGTTGACAAAGCCGATAGGCAGCATCTGGCGAAAATAAGGATGACGCCAGATCAGGCCATAGCCCTTGGATAGTGCGGTGGTGGGCGTTGCGTCAGACCCCGACGCAGGGGCCGATTGGCGCCATGCAGGCACAGCGAGGGCAATGACCACCATGGACAGTCCGATCAGCACAGCCAATGCCCAGAACAGACCGCGCCATCCGGTCATGGGCATGAGCCACTGCACCGGCAAGGTCGCCGCGACCATGCCCAGCGAACCGGTCATCAACATCCAGGAGTTGGCGCGCAACTGCGTGGCAGGGTTCAACCAGCGCCGGTAGCCAGTCAACGGCGCCATGAGGCACGCACTCACACCCATGCCGGTGAGCACCCGTGCGGCCAGCAAGCCCGCGAAACTGTTGGCCATGGCAAACGCAGCGCAACCCAGCACGGCCATGGTCAGGAAACCAAGTATCACCTTGCGCGGCCCGTGCCGGTCTAACCAGTTGCCCAGGGGCAATTGCGTCAGCGCAAACCCAAAAAAATAGCCTCCGGCCAGCAATCCCAGGTCGCTTGCGTTGAGCGATAGCTCCACGCTGAGCGTGGGCGACAACGTGGCGGTGATGGCCCGAACCAGGGCCGAAAGGAAGTAGGCCAGTGCAAACGCCAGAAACACAATGACGGCAGGACCCGGCGCGAGCAACTCAGCACTGGCAGGGGCTGCCATGGGTGTTGATATGCCCGTTGTTTGTCGTTCAGGAGGGGGTCTCGCCGGACTCTCGCCGGGAGGGTTGTGCGGTCTGTCATGCGTGTTCATGGCAGCCGAAGCCCCTCAAAGAAAGTGGTCAACACCTCTTCCGAGAGCGTGGGCCCGTACACCGCAGCCTGAAACACCAGCGTGCCTTTGGCGAAATAAGCCCCTCGCATTTGCGTGTTCCTGCCCTGCGGGTCCTGCCCTGAGGCCTGGAGTCCCTGCAGCTGCTGTGCACCTTGCACCCTCACCGGCCATCCGGTATTCGCGTCGGCTGCGGTGGCCGGGTCCACCCGGATCGCTGCCAGAGATCCCGCACGCCATCCTGCGAGAATCTCGGTCACCCGAGCTTCTTCGGCCGCGTCTGCCCACGCCACTGCGAAGGTTTGCCCACCCGCTTCGCAGCTGTGCATGTGCATCAGGGTCGGCACACCGGCCAGCGGCACCGTGCGCTCTGCGAGCTCAGGCTTGCACGGCATGAGCGCCTGCAAGGGCGTGCCGTCCGGGCGCAGATCACGCCAGTTGAAGGTGGGACTGCAGGCGCCGAGCAGGGACAAACCCATCACAACGAGAAAAGTGGCCGCAAGCGCACGCGAGGGACGGACCGGACCAAAGGATCTGGGATGCATAGGACTTGGGAATAGACGGCCCTGCAACTCGGCACCTGTGACAACCAAGTGGGGACATGTCGAGCACAATCGGGGGATGAACGCTCTGGATGGTATCCGCATACTCGATTTGTCACGCGTCCTGGCCGGCCCCTGGTGCACGCAGACCCTTGCCGATCTCGGCGCTGATGTGGTCAAGGTGGAGCGCCCGAGCGGCCCTGGCCATTCTGGTGGCGACGACACCCGGGGCTGGGGTCCGCCCTTTTTGCGCGGTCGCGACGGCTCCGACACGGCAGAAGCCGCCTATTACCTCGGAGCCAACCGCAACAAGCGCTCAATCACCTGCGATATTTCCAAGCCTGAAGGGCAGGCATTGATTCGGGAAATGGCCCGGCATGCACACGTGTTTGTAGAGAACTACAAGGTGGGCGACATGGCCCGCTACGGCCTCGACTACGCCACTCTGTGCGCCATCAACCCCAGCCTGGTGTATTGCTCCATCACCGGTTTCGGTCAGACCGGCCCTTACAAGGACCGCGCCGGCTACGACTTTGCGATTCAGGCCATGGGTGGCCTGATGAGCGTCACCGGCGAGCGCGACGACCTTCCCGGCGGCGGACCGCAGAAAGTGGGCGTGGCCGTGGCCGACCTTTTCACTGGCCTATACGCCACCGTGGCGATTCAGGCCGCCTTGCGGCACGCCGAGCGCACGGGAGAGGGGCAACACATCGACATGGCCCTGCTCGACACCCAAGTCGCGATGCTCGCCAATCTCGGCGCCAATTACCTCGTGCGGGGCAAGGAAGATGGCAAGGTGCCCGGCAGAGCGGGCAACGCACACGCCAACATCGTGCCTTACCAGGTGTTCGAGGTGGCTCCTGACGCCGCCGGAGAGGCCCAGCACATCATCCTGGCAGTGGGCAATGACAGCCAGTTTGCCAAGTTCTGTGAGGTGGCGGGGCATGCCGAACTGGCCAGAGACGAACGCTTTGCGCGCAACCAGAACCGCGTGCGGAACCGGGCCCAGCTGGTGCCCATGCTGGAAGCCATTTTGATGAAAAGAAGCAAGGCCGACTGGCTTTTGGCACTGGAAGCGGCGAAAGTACCCTGTGGGCCCATCAACAACCTGGCCGAGGTGTTTGCCGATGAACATGTTGTATCCCGTGACATGGTGCACCGTTGGAGCCATCCCCTGGCCGAGGCGGTGGATCTCGTCGCGAGCCCGATGAAGCTCAGCGTCACACCCGTGCGCGCCGATCTGCCGCCGCCATTGCTGGGCCAACACACCGGCGAAGTGCTGGCCGACTGGCTGGGGGTGTCCGAGACGCGGTGCGCGGAGCTTCGTGACCGTGGCGCCATCTGATTGCCTCGCACCAACAACTTGCATTCGACAACCCTGATTCACTCTGCTCCATGACATCAGCCGCATCCACCGAAATCAGACCCAGGTCGTCTGCCTTGCCTTTGACGTCTTCGTTAAAGGCCGCAGCGACTCGCGCGACAAGCAAGGGGCAGCCACTCGTGGTGATGACAACGCTTGAAGGCTGCCCCTATTGCGAAGTGGTACGCAACCATTACCTTTTGCCCATGCAAATGTCCGGCGAGATCGACGCGGTGCAGATCGATGTGCTCGACAAGCGCCGAAATCTGCAGGATTTTGAGGGTGAACTGGTTTCGCCCGCCGATCAGGCCCGCGCATGGAAAGCACGCTTCACTCCCACCGTGCTGTTCTTTGACGCGCGAGGTCGTGAGGTTGCCGAGCGTCTGGTCGGCATGGCGCTACCTGATTTTTACGGCGCTTATCTCGACGCGCGGCTTCGCGAAGCAAGGACCAAGCTCAGATGAACGGCCGTTGCCGCATTCGATGCCCAGCTCGCCATGTGGTTTTTTGCCCGCGCCAGAACTTTGGTGCAGGTTTGTACTCGACCGTAAGATTCCTGTTTCGCAGTACGCCGGCAAGCCAGCGACTTTGATTTGGATCATTGCTCGACCCTAGACTCACAGACGATCCCATGCCTTTGCCTTCTCTTTTCTTATCCCAAAGGCGCGCCACGCTGCGCTTTCTCTCTGTCATGGGCATGGCCGCAGCGCTGGGTTTGTCTGGTTGCGCGGGCAAAGAATCCGCACCTGCTTCCACTTTTGTCCTGATTGATGGCTCATCCACGACGACCGACGAACTCAAGGGCAAGGTCATGCTGGTCAATTTCTGGGCGACCACCTGCGTGTCGTGCGTCAGGGAAATGCCAGCACTCGTCGCTACTTACAACAAATATCGGACTCAGGGCTTTGACACTGTGGCCGTGGCCATGGACTACGATCCGCCTGCCTGGGTTTTGAACTTTGCTCAGACCCGGCAGTTGCCTTTCAAGGTCGCGCTCGACAACACGGGTGAAATTGCCAGAGCCTGGGGCGACGTGCGACTCACCCCCACGACCTACCTTGTTGATCGCCAGGGGAGGATCGTCAAGCGCTACGTGGGTGAACCAGATTTCGCCGCGCTACACCAGTTGATCGAAAAGCTGCTCGCCGAAACCTGAGGCTCACGCCCTGCACTCAGGAAACAGCCGGTCCCATTAGGGTCCGGCTATTTCATGGCTGGATATCCACGGCAGTGGCTACGTTGATCAATCCTTGCGGTAGGCGTCGTGGCAGGCCTTGCATGATTGGCCCACAGCCCCGAATGCCGCTTTCACCGCATCGAGGTTTCCGGTCTTGGCAGCAGCTGAAAGCTTGGCGGCCTCCACCTGCAGCTTGTCGGCGCCCTCCTTGAACTTGGCCTGCTCTGACCAGATTTCAGGTTTTGAGCGTGTGTCGCCCTTATCTGTTCCGGCCACGAACCCCTCCCAGGGGAGTGCGCTCATGGTCTCCACGATCGCCGCGCTGTTGGCCGCTGACGTTGCGTCGAATGGCACCCTGCCGTTGGCCATGGCACCAATACGCCCAAAGTGGGAG
>JAABRN010000060.1 GCA_011390855.1 Hydrogenophaga sp.
AAGCTCACCCCGTGCAGGATCTCGCGCGCCGGCTCGTAGGCAAAACGCACATTCTCGAACTTCACCGCCGGCGGACCATCCAGCGTCAGCGGCTGTGCATCGGGTGCATCGGCAATTTCGCGCTCTTTTTCCAGCAGCACGAACATCTTGTCCAGGTCGGTCAGGCTCTGCTTGATCTCGCGGTACAGCACACCCAGGAAACCCAGCGGGATGTAGAGCTGAATCATGAAGGCGTTGACCATGACCAGGTCGCCCAGCGTCATTTCGCCGTCCACCACGCCCTGAGTCGCACGCCAGAGCATGAGCACCAGGGCGATGGCGATCACCACCTGTTGGCCTGCATTGAGCAGGGACAGCGTGGTCTGGCTCTTGATACGGGCGCGGCGCAGCTTTTCCAGCGCCTCGTCGTAGCGGCTGGCCTCGAAGGTTTCGTTGTTGAAGTACTTGACCGTTTCGTAATTGAGCAACGAGTCGATGGCACGGGTCTGGCTGACGGATTCCAGCTCATTCATCTGTCGGCGGAATTTGGTCCGCCATTCCGTCACCACCACGGTGAAGGTGATGTACAGCACCAGCGCCACCAGCGTGATCCACACGTATCCCATGTCAAATTTGGTACCCAGCAGCGCCAGCACCATGGACACCTCGATCAGGGTGGGCACGATGCTGTAGAGCGAATACGAGATCAGCGACTGCACGCCCCGGGTGCCGCGCTCGATGTCGCGGGTCATGCCACCGGTCTGTCGCTCGAGGTGGAAACGCAGGCTCAGCGCATGCAGGTGGCCGAACACCTCCAGCGCAATGCTGCGCGTGGCGCCTTCAGTGGCTTTGGCGAACACGAGTTCGCGCAGCTCGGTGAACACGCTGGTCGACAGGCGAAGCCCACCGTACGCCAGGAGCAGTCCCAGTGGCACCACCAGCATCGACTCCACGCTGCCTGGCCGGATGCTCATCGCGTCCACCAGTTCCTTGAGCAACAACGGCACGCTCACGTTGGCCATCTTGGCCGCCACCATGAAGCCCAACGCAAAAATCACGCGCCACTTGTACCGCCAGAGGTAAGGCAACAGCCGCGACAAGGTGGCCCAGTCGGAGCGGCGGGGGGCTGAGGTGACGGGAGACGCGGGGTCGACGGACAGCGGCTGGGAGACGGCAGAGGGGCGCATGAAGGAGAATGTGTGCTGTTGTTCCTAGATTGTGACCATGTCCGCTGAATCAAGTCCCCGCCCCGAGAGTGCCCTGCCCCAGGACCGTGAACTGGTGCTCAAGGTCATCCCCATGCCGGCCGACACCAATGGCAACGGCGACATTTTTGGTGGCTGGGTCATGGCCCAGGTTGACCTGGCCGGTTCGGTGCTGCCGGCGCGTTATGTGCGCGGCCGAATGGCCACGGTTGCGGTCAACCAGTTCATTTTCAAGCAGCCGGTGCGCGTGGGCGACATCCTGAGCTTCTTCTCGCATGTCTCGCGCATCGGCAACACCTCCATCACGGTGCAGGTCGAAGTGTTTGCCGAACGCTTCTCGGCGCAGGGCCAGTATGTGAAGGTGACCGAGGCCAGCCTGACCTATGTGGCGATTGACAACGAAGGCCGACCTCGGCCTATTCCGAAGGACGGACTGAGCATTCCCGATCCTGCAGGCTGAGTGCCCCCGCCTTCTGGCCGACAGCTCGGATCGCGAAACCTCAACGCCAGTTCGACCGCCATTGCCGGTAGATGCGGTTCGCCAGTGCCTGGCTGCCCGCCTGGTGGCGAAGGGTGGCAGCCAGCATGTCGGAAGGCGACTGCACGCTGTCGGGATGCCGGTGAATGGCAGGGGGATAGACATCGCCCGGCGCGGCCAACCAGGTGGCGATTTTTTCGGGTGTGATCTCAATGTGAAACTGCATGGCCAGGTGAGGGCCGATGGCAAAGGCCTGGTGGGCACAGGTAGATGAAGTGGCCAGCAGTTCAGCACCTTTGGGCAGATCGACGAAGCTGTCGTAGTGCCATTGGTAGACCACGGCTTCGCTTGCTTCGCCCAACCAGGTGCGCGCCGCGTCAGTCTCTTGCGATTGAATGGGCCACCAGCCCACCTCGGGTTGTGGCAGGCGCTCCACCCGGCCACCAAAAGCCCGCGCAATGAGTTGTCCACCCAGGCAATGTCCGATGACGGGTATGCCCAATGAATCGGCTTCGCGAATCAGTGCTTCGGCCTGGCGCAAAGTGGGCCTTTCGTCGTTGGCTCCCCATTCGCCGCCCAACACAGCCAGCGCACGGTAACCGCTCACGGATTCGGGATAGGTCTCCCCGGCTTCTGCGCACAACACCTGCCACGACACGGCTTGCGAATCCAGCCACTGCCCCAGAAAACCAGGGGAGTCTTCCAGGGTGTGCTGCAACACCAGCACATCCGCAGGGCCGTCTTTGGGCGCATTCATTGGTCGATCATTCATTCGCACCATGATACGAAGCCATTTGGAAGTACCGGGGCCAATGGGGGTATCCGCCGGGGGACCGATCGGCGGGCGCCTTCGCAGCCGGCGCTTCAGAACTGACCGTGGCGCCCGCTTCCGCTGGCGAATCGGCGCGCGCCATCCAGCGCATCCGGGATGCGTTGGCGACCCCGTTCCCACTCCTGCAGCAGCGCGTCGCCCATGGGCAGATCCCATTGTTGGTAGGCACTTTCGCGATCGGCTCTCAGGGTGGCCTGGGGGAAGGCCGCAAGCTGCTGAGCCAGCGCGATGGCGGCTTCGCGAGCCTGACCCTTGGGCACCACGCGGTTGGCAAGGCCCATCTGCCGGGCTTCGTCGGCTTCCACCTTGCGGCCCGTGAGAATCAGGTCCATGGCGTGCCCCATGCCAATGAGGCGGGGCAGTCTGACCGTGCCGCCGTCGATCAGCGGCACGCCGAAACGGCGGCAGTAGACACCGAAGTAGGCGTCTTCCTCCATGACGCGCAGGTCACACCACAGGGCGAGCTCCAGGCCACCGGCCACGGCGGCACCGCTGATGGCTGCGATCACGGGTTTGCTCAGGCGCAGTCGCGACGGCCCCATCGGCCCCAATGCGCGAGCGTCATCGGGGGTGAAGTCCAGGGCTTCAAGGCCGCCGGATTCCCCGCGCTCGGCCATTGCAGCACCGAACTGCAGATCCCACCCGGCGCAAAAGTGACCGTGTGCGCCATGGAACACGGCCACCCTCGCCGTCGAGTCGTCTTCAAAAGCCAGGAAAGCGGCGTGCAAGGCCATGGCGGTCGGGGTGTCGACCGCGTTGCGCACATCGGGCCGATCGAGCGTGACGATCCAGATGCCGTTGTCCTGCTGTTCTGTGGTGACAGGATTGGCTTTCATTGCATCCCTTCAAGCGAGTTGGCAGGCGTGCCCTCACCCCACCACCCAGCCCGAGGGGTGTTCAGGACAGCATCCAGCTCCTCTTGTGTCAACTCGATTTCCATCCTCAGCAGCGCGCCCGCCATGGCTTTGCCCAGATTGTCCAGGCGCAAGTTGCGCGCGCCACCGCCTTGCAGCGCGCCGCGCAGAACGAACTTGAGTGCAAGAATGTTCGGCAAGGCCCAGCCATCCACGTCGCCTGGCAGCCAGGGCGCGAAGTGGGCTTGCACGCGGTCGGCTGTGACCTCGCGTTCGAGGACGGCGTAACCCGTCGCATTCCAGGCGAACAGGCCAAAGTCCACCCAGTCGGCCTTGTCGCCACTGCGCGCGTGCGCAATGTGTGCCAAAGGGATGCGGACAGAACCCGTGTTTGATCCAGCGCCGGGTTGTCGCAAACCTGGTTCAGCACCAAGTGGGCCGCGTGGTGCAGGCGCGGCGCTTCTGGCTTCAACCTTTGCTTCGTCATTGGCCGTCATTTCTGCGCGAATCGGTGCAGTGACCGACGCGGCACTGCCCAGCAGTTCCAGCTTCACGCTGGCTTGCACCGCCTCCCGGGAGATCAGCGATGGCCAGATCCCCAGGAGTTCGGTGGTGTTGTGCAGGCCTGTGAATCCGCAGGTGTAGGCGGGGCCACTCAGGCCGATCCAGGGAAACAGGCGGCCAAAGCCGTCTGCAGCCGCTTTGCTCGGCGTGCGCAGCACCATGCGGGTCCAGATCTCGTTCAGCTCATTGAGCGATGTCGCTTCAGGCAGCGGTGCGAGCGCGCCGTGGGCGGAGTTCAGCCCGGGATATTCCACATACAGCTCGTCGAAGGGAATTCGCTTCTCTTCCAGCAGCGTGCGGATGGTGGCTTGCGCGGCTTGCGCCTTGTCCCAGGCGTCGGGCCAGGAAAAGCCCCAGGTCACTTCGGCCTTGTGGCCGTCGCGGTAGCCGGCCACCACCTTGAGCGCATCAGGCGGCGCCGTGCCGCGCGCACCGGTGAGCCGCACGCGGTCCTGCCCTTCGTCCTCCAGCCGGAGATTGCCCATGTCCAGAGTCACATCGGGCGACAAATAGGCGTGCGGGTTGTGCACCTCGTAGAGCAATTGCTGGCGCACGGTGTCGAAGTTGATGCGCCCGCCAGTGCCGGGCGCCTTGGTGATGAGTGCAGCGCCATCTTCCCGTACCTCGGCAATGGGGTAGCCGATATGGGCCAGGTCGGGGATGGCCTGCCAAGCCCCCCGACTGCCGAAATTGCCACCGCTGCCCTGGCCCGAACACTCCAGCAGGTGGCCCACGGCAAGTCCTTGCGCCAGCCGGTTCAGGTCGGTCTCGGTGCTGGCGCCATGGAGTGTCCAGCCCAAGGCGTGCACCAGCGGCCCCAGGAACAATGCGGCATCGGCCACCCGGCCGGTGATGACGATGTCGGCACCCGCGTCCAGCGCCTGCACGATGGGTGCAGCGCCCAGATACGCGTTGGCGAACACCAGACGATCACGCACACCAGCCACCGGCGAACCAGTGAACAGATGGGCAAACGGGTTGGCCGATGCCTCGATGCTGAGCACTTGAGACAGCACGTCATCGCCCGAGACGACGGCCACGCGCGCCTGAAGCCCCTTGGAGGCAAACGCGGCCAGCACCGCTTGCGCCGCACCGTGCGGATTGAGACCGCCTGCGTTGCAAACGAAGCGCACGCCGCGTGGCTGCATGAGAGGCCATAGGCGCAGCAGCATGGGCACCACATCGCGCGCGTAGCCCAGTGCAGGGTCGCGCTGCCGGTCTTTTTGCAGGATGGCGAGGGTGAGTTCGGCGAGGTGATCGCTGGCGATGAACTGAACGTTGCCGCGTTCAATGCTGGCCACGACGGGCTCCCAGTTGTCACCGTAAAAACCGAGACCTGCGCCGATGCGAATGGACTTCATGACAAATGAATGAAAGTGGAACCATCAGCTTAAAGCCATGGATCATTTTTGCAAAGCAATTGCTTTGTATAAACATTCACCACCGGCACGGGCCATCCTTGAATTGCTCAATCACCGTTGCCTGATGTTGGCACGTAAGCGACTCCTTTGGGGACAACCCTAGCGCCAGTCTTGTGCAAGACAGCTATAAACACCGCACGCCGTCTGGGTGACCTGCCACAAAGCCTGCAGCAGCCGCCGGGAGAATAAAGGCGCCAGACCACACAGGAGATACCGCGTGCAACTGCTGCAACTGCTCATCGGTGGCGTGGCCCAGGGCTGTATTTACGGACTCATTGCCCTGGGTTTCGTGCTGATCTACAAGGCCACGGAGAC
>JAABRN010000061.1 GCA_011390855.1 Hydrogenophaga sp.
GCCGCCTTTCGGCGTCACCCCCCAGGTGGCGACACCAGCGATCCGGCGGAGCCGGCCTCGCGGCGTCTCTGGATTGGGTCACTTCACTCTTTGCCTGACCTTTTATGAACTCTGAGAATCCATTCGTTTCCACAGCGCCTGCCACCCCATTCGAATGGATTGGCGGGGAGACTCGCGTGCGGGCGCTGGTGGACCGTTTCTATGACCTGATGGACATTGAGCCTGGGTACCACGAATTGCGTGTGGCCCATGGCAGCACGCTGGAAGATGCTCGGCAGAAGCTGTTCTGGTTTCTCTGTGGCTGGCTGGGCGGTCCGCAGCATTACACCGAACGCTTCGGCCACCCGCGTTTGCGCATGCGCCACATGCCATTCGCCATTGGCATCATCGAACGCGATCAGTGGCTGGCTTGCATGGACCAGGCCATGGGCGAAACCGGCGTGGACCCAGCCCTGCGCGAACGGCTCAAGACCAGTTTTTTCCAGACCGCCGACTGGATGCGGAACACCCCCGGGAGTCACTGAATGTCTTCGGCAGAGAACGACGACAGCGTGGCGCGCACCACCCGTCGGGGTTCGCTCGCCATGCTGGCGTTCTGGGTGGCCATGATGGGCGTGCTTTACGTGGGTTTTTCTTATGTGGAACAACGCCAGCAGGCCGCCTATGTGGCCCATGCGGGTGAACAGGGCGAACTGGTCATTCCGCGCGGGCGGGACGGTCACTTCCGCGTGACCGGCGAGGTCAATGGGCAGGCGGTGGTGTTTCTGGTTGACACTGGCGCCAGCAGCGTCGCGGTCAGCGAAGCCTTTGCGCAGAAGGCGGGCTTGTCAGGCGGTGTGGCCATCACGCTGCAGACGGCAAACGGGGCACTGCCCGGGCGCATGCTGCGCAACGTGCCGGTGCGGGCAGGCCACCTGGGCTCGGTGCCTGCCGTGGTGGCTGTGGGTCTGGTGGGGCTGGACGACGACAAGGCCCTGCTGGGGCAGAGCTATCTGTCGCGTTTCGACATCCAGATCGTGCAGAACGAAATGCGCCTGATCCCGAGGAGTTGAGATGACCCCCCGCGCCGCCTTCGGCGTCACCCCCCTGGAAGGGGGGCGGCACCAGCGGCCTGGCAAAGCCAGTTCCGCGGTGCCTCTGGAGTGGTTCGTCTCAGGCGTTGCGCCCGTGTTTCAGCGCGAAAGAGTCATCTCAACAGCACCACCAGCGCGCCAGCACCGCCCTCGGCTGGCCGTGCCTGCACAAAGGCCATCACCTCCTTTTTTTGCACCAGCCAGCGCAGCACACGCCCTTTGAGCACCGGTGTACGCCCCGGTGAGCCCAGGCCCTTGCCGTGCACCACGCGGACGCAGCGCAGGCCGTTCTGGTGGCAGTCCCGAACGAATTTCCCCAGTGCATCGCGCGCTTCGTCGGTGCGCAGGCCGTGGAGGTCGATCTGACGCTGAATGCTCCAGTGACCCTCGCGGAGCTTGCGGGCCACATCCGGCCCCAGGCCAGGGCGCCGAAAACTCAGTGCTTCGTCGGTGTGCAACAAGGTTTCCACATCGAATTCATCAGACAGCGCTTCACGCATCACGGATGCTTCGTCCAGCTGCCGCTGGCGCGGCAAGGGTTCCACTGGTCTCGGTGGGTGACTCACGCGCCGCGCAATGGCCAAAGGCTGCACAGGGCCCACGGCGAGTTCAAACAGGCGCTTCTCGCGGTCGAGCCGCAGCAGGCGCAGGCGCTCAGCCTCCTGCGCAGCCGCCTCGGCGGCCGCCCGCTGGGCGATCACCTTCTGAAGCGTCTTGAGGTCGGCGAGCGAGCGCAGTTTCATGGTGGGCCATTCTCGCGCAGCCCGGCCTCGCAGTGGCCAGAACGGGTATCGGGGCGCGTGCACCGCCAAGGTCATGGGGTACGTTCCCCCTTGGGGGAAGTCGCGCAGCGGCGCAGGGGGGCTACACCATGCCCATCTCGGCCATGGAAACCGCTTGCTCGCGTGTGACGATGAAGTGATCCAGTACCCGCACGTCCACCAGCGCCAGCGAGGCCTTCAGTGTCTGCGTCAGTGCTTCGTCTGCCCGCGACGGCTGGGCCGTACCGCTTGGGTGGTTGTGGGCGAGCACCACCGCGGCGCAGTGGTGGTGCAGGGCGCGAAGCACCACTTCCCGGGGATACACACTGGTTTGCGAAAGCGTGCCGCGAAACAGTTCTTCCAGCGCGATCAGCCGGTTCTGGCTGTCGAGGAACAGCACCGCGAACACTTCATGTGCGCGTCCACCCAGTTGCAGTTGCAGGTAGTCGCGCACCGCCTTCGGGCTGTCAAACAGCGGGCGCGCTTGAAGTTCTTGTGAGAGCGCGCGCCGCGCCAGCTCCAGCACCGCCACCACCTCGGCGCGCTTGGCCGGCCCAAGGCCCTTGACAACCTTGAGGGCTTCAGCCCCGGTGTGCAGCAGGCCGCCCACGCCCCCAAAGCGGTCCAGCAGTTCCTGCGCCAGTTGCACCACGTGTTTGCCGCTGATGCCGGTGCGCAGCAGCAAGGCCAGAAGTTCGG
>JAABRN010000062.1 GCA_011390855.1 Hydrogenophaga sp.
AACAGTTTTTCGCGTGGTCGCGCATCGGCCGGCATGCTCTTGAGCCCGGACCTGACTAGGCCATCCATGTGTATTTCTCCCTGACTTCGTTCTTGGGCAGGCCGCTTTTTACAATAGGCACAGTTTCGTTTTTCCTTCCCGAGGCGTCCTGAACCGTTTTCGGGGCCTTGACCCCCTGCACATATCCCCTTTTCGTCCATGCCCCAAGTCCAAGAAGGCTCTTTCCTCACCCTGCACTACCGCATGTCGGGGCCACAGGGTCAGGTCATCATCGACACCTTCGATGGTCAACCCGCCACGCTGAGCCTGGGTGCGGGCGAGCTCTCGCCCGCCATTGAGCAACGCCTGATCGGTCTTGAGGAAGGCTCGCGCACCGTGATCGACTTGCCTGAAGGCGAGGCCTTCGGTGAGCGCCAGCCTGAGATGGTGCAGTGGGTGGCGCGCAAGCTGCTCAATGAGCTGGGCGATCCGCACGAGCAGTACGTGGCCGGCGACGTGGTGCAGTTCCCCACGCCCGATGGTCTGGGCCACTATGCTGGCGCTGCTGTCGAGGTGCGCGAAGACGGAGCGGTGCTGTTTGACTTCAATCACCCTTTGGCGGGGCAGGCGGTGCGGTTTGAAGTGCAGCTCATTGGCGTGCTTGATTGACCGCCCGCGCGACCCTCCATGCGATGCTTTTGTCGGTTTTGCGCAAAGAAGAATTGATATGACCCAGTCCCAAGAAATCATCCTGGCCGAACCGCGTGGCTTTTGTGCCGGGGTAGACCGTGCCATCGAAATCGTCGAGCGCGCGCTCACCAAGTTCGGGCGGCCCATCTATGTGCGCCACGAGATCGTGCACAACACCTATGTGGTCAACGACCTCAAGGCCAAGGGCGCCATCTTCATCGAAGAGCTGGACGACGTCCCGGCTGGTGCCACGCTGGTGTTCTCGGCGCATGGCGTGAGCAAGGCCATTCAGGATGAGGCGCAGCGGCGCGGCTTCAACATCTTCGACGCCACCTGCCCGCTGGTGACCAAGGTGCATGTGGAGGTGGCCAAGCTGCATCGTGAAGGTTATGAGTTCATCATGATCGGCCACAAGGGCCACCCCGAGGTGGAGGGCACCATGGGCCAGCTCGACAGCGGCATTCATCTGGTTGAAGACGTGCAAGACGTGCAGCGCGTGGCGCCGGTGCAGACCACCAAGCTCGCGGTGGTGACCCAGACCACTTTGTCGGTTGACGATGCAGCCGAGATCCTCAACGCCGTGAAGGCGCGCTTCCCTCAAGTGCGTGAGCCCAAGCAACAGGACATCTGTTACGCCACCCAGAACAGGCAGGATGCGGTCAAGCTGCTGAGCCCTCAGGTCGACATCGTGATCGTGGTGGGCAGCCCCACCAGTTCCAATAGCAACCGCCTGCGCGAAGTGGCCATCAAACTGGGCACACCCAGCCACATGGTCGACAGCGCCGAAGAACTGCGACCGGAATGGTTTGCTGGCAAGGCCCGCGTGGGCCTGACCGCCGGTGCTTCGGCACCCGAGATCCTGGTTCGCCAGGTCATGGACCGCATCAAGTCCCTGGGCGCCATTTCCGTGCGAACCATGGACGGCCTGTCTGAAACCGTGAAGTTTCCCCTGCCCAAGGGCCTGCGCATCGAGGGAGAAACAGGTTCCCCCATCGAGCACCTGCGCTGATTCTGCCCCGACAACCGCTCACTTCTTGCATGGCCCGCCACCGGGCCTTCAACACCTCACACCATGCTCGACATCGTTCAACTGAGAAAAGACCTCAACGCCGTGATCGCCCGGCTGGAGACCCGCAAGCAGCCCCAGGCTTTTCTGGACGTGACCCAGTTCAGCGCACTCGAAGCCGAACGCAAGACCTTGCAGACCCGCACCGAGGAGCTCCAGAGCCAGCGCAACAGCCTGTCAAAACAGATCGGCATGCTCAAGGGAAAAGGGCAGCACACCGAGGCAGAAGCGGTGATGACCCAGGTTGGACTGCTCAAGACCGAGCTCGACACATCGGCCAGTCGCCTGGAGGCGCTCCAGGCCGAGCTGCAGCACCTGCTGCTGGCGGTGCCCAATCTGCCACACGAAAGCGTACCGGTGGGCCTGGGCGAAGAGGGCAACGTGGAGGTGCGCCGCTGGGGTACCGCTCGCTCATTCGATTTCGAGGTGCGCGATCATGTGGACCTGGGTGAAAAGCTGGGCCTGGACTTTGACACCGGCGCCAAGCTGGCGGGTTCGCGCTTCACCTTCATGCGCGGCCCCATTGCCAGCCTGCACCGTGCCCTGGCCCAGTTCATGCTCGATGTGCAGACGCGTGAACACGGCTACACCGAGTGCTACACCCCCTACATCGTCAACAGCGAGACCCTTCGCGGCACCGGCCAGTTGCCCAAGTTTGAAGGCGACCTGTTTGCAGTAAAAAAAGGGGGCCAGGAAAGCGAGGCGGTACCAGACAACCAGGCGCTGTATCTGATCCCCACGTCAGAAGTGACGCTGACCAATACCGTGCGCGATACGGTGCTGACTGAGGCCGAACTGCCCATCATGCTCACGGCCCACACCCCCTGTTTCCGTTCTGAGGCTGGCAGCGCCGGGCGCGACACGCGCGGCATGATCCGCCAGCACCAGTTCGACAAAGTGGAAATGGTGCAGATCGTGCATCCCGAAAAGAGCTACGAAGCACTCGAAGCCATGACCACGCACGCCGAAGCCATCCTGCAGAAGCTCGGCCTGCCGTACCGCGTGATGAGTCTGTGTACCGGCGACATGGGCTTTGGCGCAAGCAAGACCTACGACCTTGAAGTCTGGGTGCCCGCACAGGGCGCCTACCGCGAGATCAGTTCCGTTTCCAACTGCGAAGCTTTCCAGGCCCGCCGTCTGCAAGCCCGCTTCAAGAACGCCCAGGGCAAGAACGAGCTGGTGCACACGCTCAACGGTTCCGGCCTGGCCGTTGGCCGCGCGCTGGTCGCGGTGCTGGAGAACCACCAGAACGCTGATGGCAGCATCACCGTGCCTGAGGTGTTGCGGCCTTACCTGGGTGGTCTTGAGCGACT
>JAABRN010000063.1 GCA_011390855.1 Hydrogenophaga sp.
TGCGGGCATCAAACCCACGCTCGATCAGCTTGCGGCACCAGTGATGGGCACCGGTGCAGGCCTCCATAGCCACGAGGCAGCCTGGGGGCAGATCGGTGCACCAAGCCAGGAACTTCTCGCGCTTAAGCGCCCGGTTCGTGACAACCCTGCCAGCGGCATCGACCGCATGGACCTGGATGACGTTCTTGGCCAAATCGACGCCGACTCGTGTGACGTTGTTCATGGGACTTCTCCTTCCATAAAGAGTGAAATGGACTTCTCTGCACATTCATCTTGGCACTCGATGCCCTTACGAGGAAGTGGGAAGTCCCTTCGTATTCGCCTCCATAGATCAACCCAGGGGGCGGCGATGAAGGACGAAAGTGGCTCGATACGGACAAGCATTCAAAGACAAAGCGGTAGCGAGGTTGCTGCCGCCGGAGAGCGCAGCACTGGAGGTGGTGTCGCGCGAATTGGGTATTGCGGTGGGGACGCTGGAGCGCTGGCGCGAGGATGCGCAGTCCAGGCCCGCCCGAGGGCGGGCCTGGACTGCGGGCGCCCGGCTTGAGGCTGTGATTACCACGGCGGCTATGAACGAGGCTGCCAAGAGCGCCTGGTGCCGCGAGCACGGGGTGTACCCGGCCGAGTTGGACAAGTGGCGGGCGAGCTGCACCACCGCACTGGCTGACCCCGAGGACGCGCGCGCCAGCCCGCAGGCCACGCGTGCCTCCGCCAAGCGCATCAAGGAGCTCGAGCGCGATCTGCTGCGCAAAGACCGAGCATTGGCAGAGACGGCCGCGCTGCTGGTTCTATCAAAAAAAGTCTCGGCGATCTTCAACAAGGGAGAGGGCGAATGATCGGCCTCGAAGATCGCCAAGCCCTGGCCCGAGAGATCAACACCGCCCATGCCGCAGGAGCGCGACTGCAGCCTGCCTGCGCTGTTGCCGGTATCGACGTGCGAACCCTGCAGCGCTGGAAAGCCTGCGCGGGCCTCACAGCGGGCGATGGCAGACCCGGCGCCGTGCGCCCGATGCCTAGCCATGCCCTGAGCCCGGCTGAGCGCGCAGCGCTGCTGGCCGTGGCCAACGAGCCGCGCTTCGCCGCGGTGCCGCCAGCGCGCATCGTGCCTATGCTGGCCGACGAAGGCACATACCTGGGCAGCGAGTCGAGCATGGCTCGCGTACTCAAGGCCCACGGTCAGAACGCCCGCCGAGGGCGCGCCAAGGCGCCCAAGGCCACACGGCCGCCCACCACCCACATCGCCACAGCGCCCGGGCAGGTCTGGTGCTGGGACATGACCTACCTCCCAGCCATCGTGATGGGGCGCTGGTTCCACCTGTACCTGATCCTGGACCTGTACAGCCGCAAGATCGTCGGCGCCGAGGTGCACGACAGCGATGACGCCGACCATGCCGTTCACCTGGTGCGAAGAACCGCCCTGGCCGAGAGCATTGCAACTCTTGATAGCAAGCCGGTGCTGCACGGTGACAACGGCTCCACGTTGAAGGCCACGACCGTTCTGGAGATGCTGCGCTGGCTGGGTGTCAAGCCCTCTTACTCGCGGCCCCGCGTCAGCGACGACAACGCCTATGCGGAGTCGCTGTTCCGCACGGCCAAGTACCGGCCCGAGTTCCCTGCCAAGGGCTTCGCGAGCCTGGACCAGGCCAGGGCCTGGGCGGCTGAATTCGTGCGTTGGTACAACGTCGATCACCGCCACAGCGGCATCCGCTACGTCAGCCCGCAGCAGCGTCATGCTGGACAGGACAAGGCCGTCTTGGCTGCTCGCCACACCCTGTACACACAGGCCAAGCAGCGCAACCCGGCACGCTGGTCTGGCCACACTCGCGACTGGTCGCACATCGGCGCTGTGACGCTCAATCCCGAGCGCGACGAGGTGGTCAGCATGGCTGCCAGCGTTCAACATACTCAGCAGAAAGCTGCGTGACCCGAGCGACAACTACCTTGACGCGCGCCGGTAGGCAGAAGCAGCCTGGTCGGCAGGGGGTACCAAGTTTCCAGCTGGTGCATGACCGCGTTCGACGGGAGCCGCCAGCCAAGTAACACCAAGATCACCAAACCCGCCAGGACCCAGCGTCTGCCCGCAGCAGGCCGGCGCGTGTCCAGCAGCATGCCAACCGCCAGCAGTGTCACGACCCAGAACAGTGGGTCGGTCAGCAGGCTGCGCGCCAGTCCATAGAGCTGCAAGGGCTCAGCCCCGGTAACCGTTCGGGTTGCTGCTCTGCCAGCGCCAGGCATCCGCACACATCTCGTCCAGCGAGCGCTTCGCCTCCCAACCCAGCAAGCGTTTTGCCAGCGAAGGGTCGGCGTAGCACTGCGCCACATCACCCGCGCGCCGCGGGGCGAACACATGGGGAATCGGCCGGCCGCTGGCGTGCTCCACCGCGCGAATCACCTCCAGCACGCTCACGCCCCGCCCCGTGCCCAGATTCACCGTGAAGCTCTCGCCCTTGGAGAGCAGAGCCTGAAGCGCCGCGACGTGGCCCGCTGCCAGGTCTTGCACGTGGATGAAATCGCGCACCCCGGTGCCGTCTGGCGTGGCGTAGTCGTTGCCGAACACGTTCACATGTGGCCGCATGCCCACCGCCACCTGCGTGACGTAAGGCATCAGGTTATTCGGAATGTCGGCTGGGTCTTCGCCGATCAGGCCGCTGGGGTGTGCGCCCGCCGGGTTGAAATAGCGCAGCACGCCCACGCGCCACGCCGGGCTGGCCAGCCGCAGCGAGGTGAGCATTTCCTCGATCACCAGCTTGCTGTGGCCGTAGGGGTTGGTGTGGCTGAGGGAGAAGTCTTCGGTGATCGGTACCGTAGCCGGGTCGCCATATACCGTGGCGCTGCTGGAAAACACCAGCGTGGGCGGGTCTGCGGAAGTGGGCGCGCTAACGCTCGCATACACCGCATCCATGGCGCGCAGCAGGCTCACCGCGCCGCTGATGTTGTTGTGGAAGTACTTCAGCGGGTTGGCCACGCTCTCGCCCACCGCCTTGTCGCCAGCGAAATGCACAACGCCCGCCGGCTCGTGGCGCCGCAAGACGTCTTGCACCCAGGCTGTGTCCAGCACATCGCCGCGCTCCAGCGTCGCCGGCCGGCCCGTGATCTGCTCCAGCCGCTCCAGCACCACCGGGTGGCTGTTGGAGAAGTTGTCCAGTATCACCGGCTCAAAGCCCGCTTCTCGCAGGGCGATGAAGGTGTGACTGCCGATGTAGCCGGCGCCGCCGGTGAGGAGGATGTTCATGTTGTTTGGATATTTGCCTGGGGCGTAAGACCGTGCGCTGCGGAGGTGCTCATTTCTTTTGAGCGAGATGCCATGTCCCACCAGCGCGTGTCAGGCATCACCGCCGAACAGATCGCGCGTGTAAACCCTGTCCGCCACATCTTGGATTTCCTCAGTTAGCCGGTTGGCCACGATCACATCAGCTTCCTTCTTGAACGCTTCAAGATCATTCACCACCCGAGAACGAAAGAAGTCGGAGGCATGCAGAACGGGTTCGTACACGATCACTTCCACTCCCTTGGCCTTGAGGCGCTTCATGATTCCCTGCACCGAAGAGGCACGAAAGTTGTCTGAGCCCGCCTTCATGATCAAGCGGTAGATGCCTACAACCCTGGGGTTGCGCCGCAGCACATCAGCGGCGACAAAGTCCTTGCGCGTGGCGTTCGAATCCACGATTGCCCGCATCAGGTTTTGTGGCACTTCGTTGTAGTTCGCTAAGAGCTGCTTGGTGTCTTTTGGCAGGCAGTAGCCTCCGTAGCCAAAGGAAGGGTTGTTGTAGTGGCTGCCTACCCGAGGATCCAGGCACACGCCGTCGATGATCTGGCGCGTATCCAGACCATGCACTGCCGCGTAAGTGTCCAGTTCATTGAAGTAAGCCACCCGCATCGCCAGATAGGTGTTGGCAAACAGCTTGATCGCTTCCGCCTCCGTGTTGTTGGTCAGCTGGACCGGTACGTCTTGCTTGACAGCGCCCGCTCGCAGCAAGTCGGCAAACAGCTGACCGCGGGCTGAGCGCTCACCCACCACGATGCGAGACGGATGCAGGTTGTCGAAAAGCGCTTTGCCTTCGCGCAGGAACTCAGGCGAGAAGAAGATGTTCTCTAGGCCAGTCTCCCGCTTGAGGCGCTCGGTGAACCCCACGGGAACCGTGGACTTGATGACCATCACGGTGTTTGGGTTCATGGCCGCCACATCGCGCACCACCGACTCGACCGAACTCGTGTCAAAGGTGTTGGTCTGGGGGTCGTAGTCGGTGGGCGTCGCGATCACAACAAAATCTGCCTCAGCAAACGCTTCGTGCTTGACAAGCGTGGCACGCAGATTCAGCGGCTTTTCGGACAGGTAGCGTTCGATTTCGGCATCCGCAATCGGCGATCGGCCCTCGTTGAGCATGCCCACTTTGGTGGGATCAATATCCAGAGCAATGACATCGTTGAGCTGGGCCAACAAAACAGCATTGGAAAGACCGACATAGCCAGTTCCCACGATGGTGATTTTCTTCATTGTTCGCTATCCTCGAATTGAGATCGACTGAGATTGTTCGATTTTGCATTGGGACTACGGCGTTTGATCCAATGGCAATCCATGAGTCTGATCAAGGCATCAGGGATCGTGTCACGCACATGAAACACAACGCCTTGGGGACGTCATGGGTGGCGCAGGCTGAGCTTTGGCTACGCGCTGTAGTAACCGCGGTACCAGTCGACGAAACGGGCAA
>JAABRN010000064.1 GCA_011390855.1 Hydrogenophaga sp.
CTTGCACGTCGGCGAAGGTGTCGGGCACATCGCCCGGCTGCATCGGCAGCATTTCTTTTTCAGCGGTTCTGCCCAAGGCTTTCTCTAGTGCGGCAATGTAGTCCATCAACTGCACCGGCTGGCTGTTGCCGATGTTGTAGACGCGCCAGGGGGTTTTGCTCGTGCCCGGGTCGGGCGTGTCGCCCTGCCAGGCTGGGTTGGGCGATGCCGGTCGGTCCAGCACGCGGATCACGCCCTCAACAATGTCGTCCACGTAGGTGAAGTCTCGCCGGTGTTTGCCATGGTTGAACACCTGGATGGGTTTGCCAGCCAGGATTGCCGCGGTGAACTTGAACAGCGCCATGTCGGGCCGGCCCCAGGGGCCGTACACGGTGAAGAAGCGCAGGCCGGTGCTCGGCAGGCCGTAGAGGTGGCTGTAGGTGTGGGCCATCAGCTCATTTGACTTTTTGCTGGCCGCATACAGGCTCAGTGGGTGGTCCACATTTTGGTGCACCGAAAACGGCATGGCCGTGTTAGCGCCGTACACGCTGGAGCTGCTGGCATACACCAAGTGCTCCACCCCGTGGTGGCGGCAGCCCTCCAGCACATTAGCAAACCCCACGATGTTGCTGTCGATGTAAGCCAGCGGGTTCTCGATGGAGTAGCGCACCCCGGCCTGCGCCGCCAAGTTGACCACCCGCTCCGGCTTGTGTGTTGCAATGCAATCCTGCATGGCCTGGCGGTCGGCCAGGTCGATGCGCAGGTGGGTGTAGCAGGTGTGATCGTCGTGGCGCGCCAGCCGCGCTTCTTTGAGCGCGGGATCGTAATAGTCGTTGTGGTTGTCTAGGCCCAGCACGATGTCACCGCGTTCG
>JAABRN010000065.1 GCA_011390855.1 Hydrogenophaga sp.
GCAAGGAATGGTGCACGGCTCTGCTCGTAGAGACGATAAGCCTGACGAACCCACCACAAGACTCAAGCCCCAGACAGCCCAGGACGACTCAACCCTTGATTTGCGCCCGCCGCCGGGCGAAGAGAGTGGATCAGGCCCTGCCAATGATGCTGGCGGTTGCCATCAGCTCTTCCAGCAAGGCCAGCGAAACTTTGCCAGACACCGCGTAAGGATCAAACTCCGGGCGCTCCGAATACTTGAGCACGATGGACGTGTTGAGCTTGCTCAGGTTGACTTGCCCCATGGTCCAGCCGCCAAACCGGCGTTCGGTGATTTCTTCGTAATGCAGCAACACCACTTCGGTGTGGCGCTTGTCGACCACGATGTGGTTGTACAACTCGTTCACGGCCAGTCGCCCGCCTTCGATGGCTTGCAGAAAAACACCGCCGCCGTAACAGAGCACGCCGGTGATGCCGTTGCCGATGTTGTGGGAGCGAGACGAATCTAGAATCGACTCGATCGCCGTGGCAGAGTTTTTGTCGACAGCACGGCTGACGTAGAGCAAGCGGACCAGCATGGTGAGTAATTTTTCCGAGGTTCAGCGCGGAATCAGCGCGGGATGAGCGACAAGAATTCGCGGCGCAGGTTGGGGTCTTTGAGGAACACGCCGCGCATGACCGAGTTGATCATCTTGCTGTCCATGTCTTTCACGCCGCGCCAGCCCATACAGTAGTGGCTGGCTTCCATGACGATGGCCATGCCGTCGGGCTGGGTCTTTTCCTGGATCAGGTCGGCCAGTTGCACCACGGCTTCTTCCTGGATTTGCGGGCGGCCCATGATCCATTCGGCCATCCGCGCGTACTTGGACAAGCCGATCACATTGGTGTGTTCATTGGGCATCACACCAATCCAGACGCGACCAATGACCGGGCAGAGATGGTGACTGCAGGCACTGCGCACCGTGATGGGCCCGACAATCATCAATTCGTTCAGATGCTCGGCGTTGGGAAATTCCGTGACACCCGGACCCTCCACATAGCGGCCATTGAACACCTCCTTGAGGTACATCTTGGCCACGCGGCGAGCGGTGTCGTTGGTGTTGTGGTCGTTTGCTGTGTCGATCACCATGCTGTCGAGCACGCCCTGCATCTTCTCGGTCACTTCTTCGACCAACAGGTCGAGTTCGCCCGGGCGAATGAACTCGGCAATGTTGTCGTTGGAGTGAAAGCGCGCACGGGCGGCTTTCACACGTTCGCGAATCTTGACGGACAGGGGCACGCCCTGAGTGTCGTCCTGAGGGGAATCTGAAGCCATGGGTGAATCGGTTTTCATCAACATGACGCATGCTAACACCGGCATTACAGCTCTCGAATGCCTCGCAAATACCACGAAGTTCTCTGGGGTTTTGGCAGGATCACGCCCGTTTGCGGATCCCTGAACAAGCCCATCGTGGTGCACGCTTGCGTGGGAACATGTGCAGCCGCGCTTCAGATTGCCGCTCGCACTGGTCGACTCGTCAATAGCGATGCCCAGTGAGAAAAAGGGTCACACGCATGAAGGCAAAGGCGAGCCTGTCGCGGATACGCTGCAGCCTTGGCCGTCTGCTCAGCGCCTGTGCGTCCACCCGCTGCCCGGCACTCCGCATGATCTGGTCCAGGCGTTCGTGCAACTGGCGGGCAAACCGCCGGTCGCTGGTCATCACATTGGCCTCTCTGGCCAGCAACAGCGACAACGGGTCGAGGTTGGTGGAGCCCACTGTGGCCCAACGCTGATCGACCACGGCCACCTTTGCATGCAGCGAACTGGGCGCGTACTCGTGTATTTCAATGCCAGCTTCCAGCAACACCTCATACACCGGGCGCGCCGCGTGGTATTGCAGAAAATTCTCATACTTGCCTTGCAGCAGCAAGCGCACCACCACGCCGCGGCTGGCGGCCATGGTCAGCGCCTTGCGCAGCCGGCGACCAGGAATGAAATAGGCATTGGCAATCACGATCTCGCGCCGGGCCTCGCCAATGGCCTTGAGATAAGCGCGTTCGATGTCGTGGCGATGCGTCACGTTGTCTCGCAACAGCAGCGTGGCACGGGCACCATCCACCCCCAGGGGCGCCGCCGAAGAAGAGCCCGCACCTTCTGCATCATCGACGTGCTCCAAATGTGCGGCATGATCCGCTACCCCATCAAGCACCTGCAACAAACGCGAAAAATCACCGATGGGGCTGGCTTCGCGCAAAGCGTCCCAAGCCGCCTTGAACTCGCGCTGGCGCGCCTTGCGCACGGCCTGCAGACGCCACCACAACTGCTCCATGGTGTCGACCATGTCACTCACCAGCGGTCCTGCCACGCGCAGAGAAAAATCCAGGCGAGGGGCAGCGAGTCTGCCGAGCGCCACATCGTCCTGGTCGTCAATGAGGTTGATGCCGCCACAAAACCCAATGACGCCGTCGACCACGCAGAGCTTGCGGTGCAGGCGCCGCCAAGTGCCGGGCACGAGCAACCCCATGCGGCCCATGGGCGCATACACACGCCAACGCACGCCAGCGGCGGCAAAGCGTTTTGTCCAATCGTCCGGAAGGCGTGGTGTACCCGCCCCGTCGACCACCAGGCGCACATTGACACCTCGCCTGGCTGCACGCTCCATGGCGTGTGCCACGGTCAGCGACGACCCGGCAAACTCAAAGATGTAGGTCTCGATATGAATGACGCTGCACGCTGCATCCATCGCTTCCACCAGCGCCGGGAACAACTCCGCTCCCCCTTGCAACAGCAACAACTGATGACCGGCACCCAAGGCGGTACGTCGACCTGTGGGGGAGTTTCCAGGGGTGGGGCTGCTGGTGGCGGCGGTGGGCATGGGCGCTAAGCCTGGAAACAGCAGTTGGACGGGCCCGAGTGGGCTGTCAGGGAGTGAGCTGGCAAGGCACGACGACGCAGCGGGCTACTGCCGGCATGGAGGCATAAATGCCCCCACGCTCCACCGCTTGCGCGGGTCGCTGCCCCCCGGGGGGGCTGACCTTGCTTGGGGCGGCCCTGCGCAAGGTCGGCTGCTGCCAGCGCGCTCCCTGGCAGCTCAATCGGGCCAGTAGCGCTTTCACCCATGTGGTGAGCCTCTCGTGGTCAAATTCTCAGTGTTCATGGGCATCTCCAGCGGATTGAGCGCGGTCAACTGCTGTTTCTAGGCTCACTACAACGCCAGTTCTGCGATCAGAGGCAAGTGGTCAGACATGCGCGCCCATGCCCGTCCGTGCGGGACGTGGGCCGACACCAGCGAAAGTCCACGCACATAGATGCGGTCCAGATGCAACAGCGGCAGCCGCGACGGGTAAGTGGGCAGCCGGATGCCGTCAAAGGTATGCAGGTCGAGGGCACCCATGGGCTTGTGCAGTTGGGCACCCCAGTCATTGAAGTCGCCCGCCACGATCAGCGGCGCGCTGCTGGGCACTTCTGTGGCAATGAACTGCCCCAGGCGCTGCACCTGGCGCTCGCGGCTGGCGTGAATCAGGCCCAGGTGTACCACCACCACGTGCACTTCGACCCCATCAACAAACAGCTGCGCATGCAGCAACCCGCGTTGTTCGAAACGGTGGTCAGACACATCGGAGTGCCGGCTATCGAGCACTGGCCAGCGCGACAACAGGGCGTTGCCGTGCTCACCGTGGCGGGTGACGGCGTTGGTGCGGTAGACCGCCTCGTAGCCTTCGGGCGACAAATAGCCCGCCTGGTCCAGCTCGGGCCAGCGGGTGAAGTGCTTTTCGAGCTTGCGGTTGTGGCGCCTGACCTCTTGCAGGCAGACGATGTCGGCGTCGAATTGCTCGACGGCGTGCGCAAGGTTGTGAATTTCCAGCCGCCGGCCTGGCCCCAGGCCCTGCACGCCTTTGTGAATGTTGTATGTGGCAACGCGCAAAATGCTCATGGCGCGAATGATCGCACGTCGACCTGGAAGTTTCGAACAGCCAGCCGCTTGTTTCGAGACGGTCTCAGCCAGCGCACGCCGGAAACCCCGCCCTCAGGTTCAGAAGCCGCTCTCCCGGATGAAGATCGACGCAGCACGCCGCAAGACGCGCATCAGCAACGCCTCTGGCTGGCCTTCGATCCGCACCCGGACAACCGACAGGCGGGTGTCTGAAACAGGCTCGTCAAGCGCCACCCGCACACGGAACAAGGCGTCGCGAACCACGGGGACACCCTGTTGCGCCGCTGTGACAGGCCCTTTCACAGTGGCAATTGGCCCGCCCAGGGTGGCATCGAGCATCGGGGTGGGCAGCACCAGGGTGCGCGACACGTCCACCGACTCGATGCGGCCTTCGATCCAGCGCGGCGGGTCGCTGAGCTGGCGCACGCGCACAGGCTGCCCGACTTCCAGCCGCCCCAGGTTGGCTTCTGCCACGTAGGCATCGACCACCCACCGTGCGGGGTTGACGAGCATGCCCAGGGGCTGCAAAGACTTCACCCACACACCGGCAGCCAGCTGATGATCAAGGTCGTACAGCACTCCGTCAAACGGCGCACGCAGGGTGAGCCTGCCACGCTGGCCGGTGCTCATGCGCTCTTCGGCTTCAAACAACGCCTTTTGTGACGCCAGCAACTGTCGCTGCGATTCGCCGTCGGGCAAACCCATGAGGCCAGCCATCTGCCGTTCTCGCGACAGCGCCTGCTGCCGGGCCTTTTCCTGGTCGATGCCCAGCGCTTTGGAGTCGAGCGCAAACACCACGTCGCCCTGATTGAATTCGCGCCCGGCCGGCAAGGCAACCACCTGCGCCTCAAAGGGGGAATACATGAGCTGCTGCTCTTCGGCGCGCAGCCAGCCGTGCGCGGTGACCTGAGTGCTGAATGGAATGAGCAACAGTGCGCCAACCACCAACAAAGCCGCCAACCAACCCAGTTTGCGCGAGACCCGGATCTCGCGTTTGCGATCGCGCCAAACACCCAGCTCCTTCATCACCGGGCGGCCGATGAACCAGTACAGCTCCAGGGCCATCAGCATCAGGCCCAGTGCCTTGAAAAAGAAGAAGTAAACGAGCAAGGCAATGCCCAGAAACACCACCAGCCTGTACACCCAGGTGACAAGTGCAAAGGCGATCAGCCAACGCCGTTTGCGCCGGGAGAAATTTTCTGGCCATGCGTCATCGAACCCGAGCAGCGCGCGGCGCAGCGCGGTCTTGGCCAGCGCACCTGAACGCTCGTGCAGGTTGGGCAGATCCAGCAGGTCACTCAGGATGAAGTAACCGTCGAACCGCATGAACGGACTGGCATTGATCGCCAGCGTCAGCACCCAGCTGGTGGTGGCCAGAAAGAACAGGCCGTTGCGTACCGGGCCGTCCGGGGCCAGGCTCCAGGCCAGCGTGGCCAGCCCGGCCAGAGCCAGTTCCACCACGATTCCCGCACTGGCAATGGCCAGGCGTTGCCGCGGGTCCTTCAGCCGCCAGCTCTCACCGGTGTCGGTGTAAAGCATGGGGAACATCACCAGAAAAGCCACGCCCATGTGAGCCACGCGCACACCGTACCGTGTGGCCGCAAACGCGTGGCCCAGCTCATGCACGGTCTTGGCAAACACAAGGGC
>JAABRN010000066.1 GCA_011390855.1 Hydrogenophaga sp.
AGGCCGTCCAGCGTTTGCTTCATGCTGGCACGTGAAACGGGCAGCCCGCATAGGACGCAGTGGTCACTCATGGTGGGTGGTCCGTTTTGGCGCGGCTCCCGTGATGGCGTTGACGCAAAGGAGATTGCTCAAGGCATGCATACAGGGCTATCAGGTCACGGTCGCACCGTGGGTCTCGGGTTTGAACATCGGCTCAGTCCCGTCGGGTCCGTATCCAGCTTGCCTGGCGACGGGTGAGAAATCCCAGATAGAGGGGGAGTTTTCGCAGGATGTACCAAGGCACAGACAACAGTTCACCCAAACCAATCCAGCGGCGGCCAACCTTCCACCAGCCGGCCAATACCGTCAGGATCAGCAGGGCAAGAGTGCCCAGCGAAAGCATTGCTACCATGGGCCAAATCAGACCAAACCATGCAAGCAGTGAGGTGCTTGCTGCCTGTGCCACGAGCAGCAGAACCAGCAACGCCAAAGGAGGCACGCACATGTCCAGCGTCAGCGCCAGCAGGCCGACATTGCCGCTTGACAAGGCCTGCGACAACAGTCTCGGCGCTTGCGCGGCGACCATGCTCAGGTGGCCGTGCTCCCAACGTTTGCGCTGCGATTGGGAGCCTTGTTCATTCTCGGGAAAACTGCTGCTGACCAGCGCCTCGGGCAGAAACTGGGCAGGCTTGCGAATCCGAGCGCAATCCAGCCCCAGTTTGAGGTCTTCGACGATATGGCCGGTGGCGAGATTGACTTGTTGGAGCAAGGGCCAAGGAAAGGCCATGCCACTGCCCATCAATTGACAGGGCAGGCCCAGGCGCCGGTAGCCCTCCGCTCGCAGGCGGGTGCGGAAGTCCCATGCGAAGGCGGCCATTCGTTGCATCAATCCGGCTCCAGGCGGCGCAACCATGTCGTACATGGCCTGTACAGGCCTCTGCAAACGGTGCGCCTCTGTGGAGATCGCTGAAAGGCTTCCCGGGGCGGCGACACAGTCTGCATCGACCACAATCACCACGTCGGGCGGTGCATGACGCAAATGATTCACGCCATGAGCGAGTGCATAGCCTTTGCCGCGAAGGTGGTCGTCGAACCGTTCCAGAACGTCGGCACCGGCGGATCTCGCCCGGGCCGCTGTATCGTCCGTGCAGTTGTCAGCCACGACGAGCAACCGCCCGCCAGCGGGCAGTTCCTGCAGAGCTTGGATCACCATGGACTCGATGATCTGTGCCTCATCGTGCGCAGGCATGAGGACGACGGCCGAAGGCAAGGGTGTTTGCGCTTGCCCTTGGAATGAGCCAGTGCGTACCGGTAGGATGCTGACCAGGGTCTGCAGCGCAAGCAGCGCCACCAGCGCCAGCATGACCGTGCCTGTGGCCAGAAATGCCCAGCTGATGAGTGTGGTGATCATGGTGGCGGCAAGAAGATACGCCGAAGTTTGGCAGCTTCCGTGTCAACTGAGTGCCGTTCGATGACCCTCACTCGGGCTGCAAGACCCATGCTCTGCAGATCGGTGGTGGACATTGACAGCGCGCTGGCGAGCATGTTGGTCAAGGCGTCCACGTCGCCGGCAGGCACCAGCCAGCCGTCGACGCCATGGCGCACCAGTTCTGGAATACCGGCAATGCTCGTGGTCAGCACGGGCCTACCCAGTGCCATCGCCTCCATGATCACCACGGGCAGACCCTCAGCAAAACTGGCGAGGACCATGATTCTTGCTGCCTGCAGTTCCTGTTTCACGCGGTCGCTACTGACCCAGCCGGTAATGCCGACCTGTTCCTGAAGCTTGTGGTGGCGTATGTACGCTTCAAGTTCACTGCGCATCTCGCCATCGCCGGCGAGCACGAGGTGAAAGCCAATTCCGCGATCCCTGAGCTGGCGAACCGCGTCGAGCAGCAGCAGCTGGCCCTTCTGCTCGCAAAGTCGTCCCACGCAAACGAGGCGAGGCACCTCCGGGAACGGTTCGGTAGGGACAGGGCCTAGGAAGGAAGCTTCCAGGCCACAATGCACCACTTGGATCTTGGGCCAATGGCTGTGACCTACCCAGCGGTACAGCTGGCTCCGGCCGTAAGAGCTGATGGCGATCACGCGTGAGGCCGCTTCCATCTTTTCGCGCAAGTGCAGCCCCAAAGGCCGGTCGAACTCGTCCGGGCCATGTACGGTGAACGAAAATGGCGGGCCACCGATCAGGCTGGCCAGCAGCGCGACCTCGGCCGGGTTGGTGCCGAAATGAACATGCAGGTGGTCGACCTTGTTCTGGCGGCACCAATGCACGAGCTCACAGGCTTCCGCCAGATACACAAGGTGGTAGAGGGCTGGCCGGTCGGACATGCGGGAAAGGCCTAGCGCGGTGCCGACCGCGCGCAAAAATGCCGCAGGCTTGCTCAGGAACTGGCGAAAGCTGGCTGGCAGCAGGGCACCGAGACCTCGGCGCAGCAGGTAGTGGGTCTTCTCTCGCTCTGCAATGTCATCCGCGTCCACGACCGGGTCGGACCACCCCCTGAGCGCCAGCCTTGAAACTTCCACGCCCTGGCGCTCCAGCGCAAGAATTTCGCGACGGATGAAGCTGTGGCTGACCTTGGGGTATTGGTTGGTGAAGTAGGCAACGTGCATCAGTGATGTTTTCTCCGCCGCCAGGCGCAGCCGATGATGGTCATCAGTCCTCCCGTTTCCAGCAGCCAGTTGATTCGAAGTCCCGAAATGGTTGACCCAAGCACCGCGTCGACGGAGTGGAAGCTGGTTGCCCGGATGCTGACGAACAGCACGAGGCCGGTGCCGACCAGCAAAGCCCAGAGCGTCGCGCTCGGTGCACACAGCATCGCAGGTAGAACGGTGGATAGCAATGCCATAGCCACAATGACGATGCCCGCAATGAAAGCGATCTGGAATTTGTGCCGTTCAGGGTACCAGCCTTGCTTGTGCGCCATGATGCGCCCGATTTCGGAGAGCGCAGTCTGCAGATCAAGCTGCTTGTTGATGCCCAGCAAAACCAGTCCGATAAGGAGCACTTTCCAGAACCGGTGCTCGCACCGCACGGCGCCTGTGCGAGGTTCGTGCCAATCGCTCAGCAACCGCCAGGTGAACCAAGCGGCGGCCGCGTAGAGCAGCACGGTCAGCCACCCAGCAAAGCTGGGAGCACCGATGCCCGGGGGCCATTTGTCAACAAGGCCTTGGTTCAATCGACGATGAGTCCAGTCAAACAAGCTACTTGTACTCGATGATGGGGCCAGCAACGCCCCGCAAACGCGAGATGTGGAACTTCATCGCGCCCCAAGCCTCTGCAAACTTGCCAAGAAGCAGAAAAGCACTCGAGCTAGCGGAGCCGTCGCGCCGGATTAGGCGCAACCATTGCAGCGGGTATGCCAGCGCGAGCAGGGAAGCCCATGGACCCAAGCCGATGATGGCGATCAAGATCGACAGCGGCAGCACCGCCCCCCAGAGCCAGCTCCTGCGGGTTTCTCTGACCCAGTGACGTTCGGGCGGCGCGCCGTGTAGCCAGGCACCTTCTGCAAAAGCGTGGCCCGCCCGAACGGTGCGCTTCCACCACTGGCCGAAACGGGTCATGTCTGCATCGTGAAGCGTCATCTCACGGTCAAGCCGGTGTATGCGCCAGCCCTTCTGTCGAAGACGGACACAGAGTTCGGGCTCCTCTCCTGCAATCAGGCTTTCGCGGTAGCCCCCGATAGCTTGCAATGCTGGTACACGCATCATGGCGTCGCCGCCGCAGGCAAGGGTGTCACCAATCGGCGTGTTCCATTCCTCGTCGCACAGCCGGTTGTAGACCGAACGTTCCGGATGTCGCTCTCGTCGCCTGCCGCACACTACAGCGTATGAGGGATGGTCGGTCAGAAAGTCACGAGCACTTTCCAGCCAGCCGGGGACGACTTCGCAGTCTCCGTCGACGAACTGTACGAAGTCGACATCCGGATGGTGCAGCAGCAGTCTATGCAGACCTTCGTTCCTGGCCCGAGCAGCGGTGAATGGCCGCGACAGGTCAAGGTCGAGCACCTCAGCTCCCATCTCGATGGCCATATCTTTTGAGCCATCATCGGAGCCCGAGTCGACATACACAGTGGCAGGCACAACGGGCAGCACCGACTCCAGGCAGCGACGCAGTCGTCCGCCCTCGTTGCGCCCGATCGCGACCACACCCAGCTTGTATTCACGCATGCGAGGCGACTTCCCGGCTGGTCGGTAGGCAGCGCGCTGGGGCTCCTACGGCCACAGCCCCTGCTGGGACGTCTGCCAGTACGACTGAATTGGCACCAATCTTTGCATGGTCTCCAATCAGGATGCCGCCGAGCAACTTGGCGCCTGCGCCAATGTCCACATGTCCGCCCACCTCCGGAGTACCGCCTGAAGCGAGTGTTCCAAGTGTCACTTGTTGAAAAATCAGGCAGTTTGGCCCTACGCGGGCATCCGGGTGGATGACCACCCCATTGGGGTGGGGCAGCAGCAAGCCGCCTCCAAGCTGACAGTTCAGGGGAATGTCAGCCCCGCTCACCACGCTCCAGAAGCGGTGACGCACCACTGCCCATGCTCGGCGCATGCGGTGCAGCATGGGTCGTTCCTGCTGGTACCGTTGATAGTCTCGAATGCAGGACAGCAGTCTCTTTCCCGGATTCCACTCGCCGGACTGCAGTCGTTCACGGGCCCAATCGGGTTCCTGGCTGTCGATCATGGTGGAGATGAAGGAGTCTGAGATGAGCCATTCATGCGTGTATCGGAAGTTGGCGCTGCAAGCATTCTTGACTGGTCGTGGTGGCGCAAAGGGCGGGCAATGGATCGATACTCGTCTGGACGTCAATATGGTGCGGTTGACTGATGGCCAATGAACGAGGCGTTGTTCGGCTTGAACCCCCAGCACGCTGCAATGCAGAGTGACCAAGCAATGAATCAGCTAACCCTAGCCAAAAGAATGAATACGTCCGGGTGACATTCCGATGCCGCGAGTGGTTAGGAGAAATGCTGGCAGCAGGAGCCGCTGCGCCTCCCTCATAGTTTAGACGTGCCGTGTCAGCGGCCACCGCGAGACGACAGCGTCAACGTAATTCTGTCCTCGCTGCGTGGATCGGGTGGGCGTCAAACTTGAGGTGAGTGCGTAATACTTCGCGGTGAACCCAAGTGCGTACGCATTGGGTCCCCAACAGGTGGGGAGCTGCGCTGGATTTCGGCCGTGCATGGCGTAAGATCTTCATTGTAAGCATTTGAAACCTGTGGATGGTGTCCCAGTGGCCTACATGGGCTGTTTGTCAACAGGCGATGGTGCCTCGCGTGTCTTCGGTGAGGACAGCGCCGGGTGCCTATGCATGTTTTCTGAAGACTCCCTTTATCGCCCCAATTCTTTGGAGACTGATCATGTTTACCTTCTCGCGCTTCATGATGGCAGTCCTTTTGCTGGTATCGAGTGCATCTGCGTTTGCTCAAGCGGATTCGCCCTACAGGCTTCGACACGGAGACGCCTTGACGGTCTCCGTCTGGCGCGATGACGCCTTGCGGAGAGAGGTGCGCGTGTTGCCAGATGGCAGCATCACCTTCCCGTTGGCTGGGCG
>JAABRN010000067.1 GCA_011390855.1 Hydrogenophaga sp.
CCCAAGGCCTGGATGTATGTGGCGGTCAATCACCGCCGCAGGGCCTTCATGGCCTCGGTGGACGGTGTGGCCGAGTACGCGTTTCATGCCGCGCTGAAGCCAGGTGAGGACGCGGAACAATGGACCGAAGAGGATGCGCGACGCGTCTTCGAAGAGACGGTGGGCGCCGACCTGCAGATCGAGATCCTTTCCATGGGAACCTGGTTGGCCGGCCATGCGCTGGTCGCACAGCGCTTCCAGAAGGGGCGCGTGTTCATCGCGGGCGACGCTGCGCACCTGTTCACTCCCACTGGTGGATTGGGCTATAACACGGCGGTCGAAGATGCGGTGAACCTCGCCTGGAAGCTGGCAAGTGTCATCCGGGGCACGGCACCAGACCAGGTGCTGGACAGCTACGAGGTCGAGCGCCAGCGGGTGGCCGAGCGCAACACCGGCTTTGCGAGGCGCTTCGCAGACTCGGTGGGCCTCTTCATTGCCAAGCCGGAACTGGATGAAGCCTCCGAACGCGGCGAAGCGGAACGCCACCGGGCATCGCAGTACCTGGATGCACACGCCCGCCTGGAATTCAACATCCCCGGCGTGACTTTCGGTGGCCGCTACGACGGTTCGCCCATCATTGTCGGCGACGGCACACCTTTGCCGCCTGACGAGCCCAACACCTATGTACACACGGCCAGCCCCGGCGGCCGTCCACCGCATGTGTGGCTGGAAGACGGGCGGTCGTTGTTCGACCTCTTCCACAGCGAGTGGACCCTGCTGGCACTGGGGCCTGATACCCCGTCCACGGAGGGCTTCGAACAGGCGGCCCTTCACCTCTCCATCGACTTGCGCGTGGTGCGCCTGCCGCAGGCTGCGCTGAGCGATCTGTACGAGGCGCCGCTCGCGCTCATACGCCCCGATCAGATCGTTGCCTGGCGAGGCACCACGGACCTTGAGGCTGCGGCGGTTCTGTGCCGCGTGATCGGGCGGGTTGCTGGCACGCTGGGCAGCTATTGATCGACGAGGGGCGCTTGTTCCCCGATGCGTGCTCAGTCGGAGTGGACTGTGCCTCATGCGCTCGGAGGTCATCCTTGAAACGGTGGCTCAAAGGCCTCAGTGGACGGATTCGCCGGATTTGCAGCGCGCCATGAGATGAGCCGGGTAGCTGCCGAAATGCCCGGTGCTGGTGAAGCCTTGCCGGTGGACAGCAGCGCGCTCGATTGCCGTTTCCGGTTTCAGTACAACCAGCTGCTGTGCGCTGAATCTTCCCAGTTCTGGACCTGGGCATGCGCCTCTTCAGAAGATACGCCGTAGCGCTCCTGTATGCGGGCGGAGAGTTCGCGCCGATCACCCGCCACTGCCCGAAGGTCGGCGCCCGAGAGCATGCCCCAGCGAAACTTGGCTTGCCCGGTGAGATGGGGCCAGTTGCCTTGAATGGTGTCCCAGGTCATGAGCGGGCCTTTGATGGTGTGTGGATAGAACATGAAGGAATGTGTCGAGCGACGGAGGTGATTTTCAGCACTCGCACAGAACGGGTCTGTGCGCTGGCGAACAACGCCTGCACGCTTTCGCATGCAGGCGGCGCCACCCGCAGGGTGCTTATTTCAACCAGTCGTCGTTGGACTTGGATTCCCAGTCCTTGATCTGCTTGTCGGCTTCGTCTTTGGCCACGCCATAGCGCTCCTGGATCTTTCCAGAGAGTTCATCGCGATGGCCTGCCACCACCTGCAGGTCGTCGTCGGTGAGCTTGCCCCACTGCTGTTTGGCCTGGCCGGTGAGTTGCTTCCAGTTGCCTTGAATCGTGTCCCAGTTCATGTGTGAGTCCTTTCTATGGCGACGCATGAGGTATGCGCCTGGGTGCATCTTCCCGTTCGGGGGTGCTGCGGTCTGTTCGCTTTCGCACCTTGAGCCAAGCGAACCCAAATGGGTTGGCACGAATATGGCTAAATCGCTGCATGACATACCCGACCTGGCTCGACCCTGCCTGGCAGGCCTGGCTGCCCACGGTGGGCGCCTCCCTGCTGGCTTTGCTGATCGCCGACCTGGTGTACCGCTTCGGCAAACGCGTGCACCTGCGCGCCACCCGCAATGCGCCAGTGGCCGCAGCCGTGGGCGTGGCCATCCGTGCGCCTGCCCGGTTGGCCCTGCTGCTGCTGGCCCTCAACTTCGTCTGGCACCCGGTGTCGGCCGATGGGACCTGGGTGGCCACCGTGCAACACTGGATCGGTCTGTCACTGATGGCGGCGCTGACCTGGCTGCTGGCGCGTGTTGTGCATGGTGCGGCGCGCGGCGTGATGGACGCGAACCCTGTTTCGGTCGCAGACAATCTCGCCGCGCGCCGCATTCGGACCCAGACGCTGGTGCTATCGCGTGTGCTGCAGGGGCTGGTGGTGTTGATTGGCGTGTCGCTGATGCTCATGACCTTCCCGGCGGTGCGGCAGGTGGGCACCAGCCTGCTGGCTTCGGCCGGCGTGTTGGGATTGGTGGCGGGTTTTGCGGCGCGGCCCGTGCTGGGCAACCTGATCGCGGGCCTGCAAATCGGCATCAGCCAGCCAATCCGCATCGACGATGTGGTGATCGTGGAAAACGAATGGGGTGTGATCGAGGAGATCACCGGCACCTATGTGGTGGTTCGCATCTGGGATCAGCGCCGGCTGGTGGTGCCGCTTCAGTACTGGATCGAGAAGCCGTTCCAGAACTGGACCCGCAGCACCTCTGAGCTCATCGGTACCGTGTTTCTTTGGGTGGACTACCGCATGCCCCTGGCACCGCTGCGTGAAGCCTTGCAGAAGGCCTGCGAAATGTCCGAGCATTGGGACAAGCGGTTTGCCTTGCTGCAGGTGACCGAAGCCGGTGAACGCGCCATGCAACTGCGTTGCCTGGTCACGTCCGCCTCGGCCCCGGCAGGCTGGGACCTGCGCTGCCATGTGCGCGAATACCTGGTGGATTTCATGCAGCGCGAGTACCCGCAGTTTCTGCCACGCCAGCGAGCGGAGGTGGCGCTGGACGGACAGGCAGGCGGGCCGGTGGACGTGCCATTAGGCACCCGTGCGGGTGCGAACGACAGGACAGCCGCCGGCCCAGGCTGATCCGTTGTATCGGCGGCTAAAAGCGCGTCTAGTCGTCGCCCTGGTCGGTGGCCGTGCGGATGGTGTCCCGGCCGTTGCGGTCTTTCACGCGGCCCAGGTCGGTGTCCAGTGCACGGGTGAGCTTTTCCACCGCGTCGATGAATGCGGCGGCCATCTTGTCGGCGTCGGCGGTGACGCTGACAGGCTGTCGATTGGCCACGCGGGCTTCGAGGCGGCAGCGTTTGTCTTTCACGCCCGATTTGCTTCCATCGAGGTCGGTCATGAACACTTCCACGCGTGTGATGTGGTCACGGAACCGGCTCAGGCGGCTGACGGCTTCGTCGTTGACCCATTGGGCCAGGGATTCGCCGCCCTGGATGTGGTCGTCGGTGTTCACTTGGACTTGCATGATCTGCCTTTCTGCTGTGGTCCGGCGCGTGGGCCGGGGAAGTGGGGGCGTCACTGGACAGTGAACAGCACACCCGTCGGTTTCTATGGACCAGCGTAACACCAGGAGGTTCGATGTGTGGCGCGGTTCAGTGTTTGCGATACCTGTGCTTACATGATCGTTGATCTGCATCAGATCGGTTCGCGCATGCGCGGCTGGCGGAAAATATGCCCCATTCCCGAGCCCATGCCGACATGCAGAAACCACCGCTTTCACTCGAACCTGTCAACGATGGCGTCATCCGCGTGGTCGATGCACAAGCCCAGCATGTCGGCAACCTCAAGCTCATCGGCGGGCAATGGAAGTTCAAGGCTGTGGGGTACACCGTTCGGGGTGAGGTCATTCCAGGTGGGGGACCCTTCACCACGCAGCACAACCAGGTGTTTGAGAGGCCCGATGCGCATGAGGTGAGCGCCCGGCTGACCATCGCGGCCGGCACAGGCCAGACCGATCAACGCTGACCCTGCTGCACCTGAATCCTAGTTCCGCGAGTCCGGCTGCGCGGGTTGGCGAGGCTGAACCGGCTGGGCTGGTGCAGCAGGCTGCGGCGAAGGCTGCACGTTCGGCGCAGCGTTGGGAAAGCTCGGGTTGCAAGGGTCTGTCCCTTCCTCGCTGCCTTGCTCGATCAAAGGCAGGATGGCGGCGACCGGGCCAGCCACCGCGCCCAGCGCCAGTGCGCCCAGAACACGCCCGACCAGTCCCTGGGACTCGATGCCCACGTTCGGGTCTGCCAGGGTGCCGGTCACGGTGACGGGCGTGCGCAGCGACACCAGCGAGAAGTCCTTGGGCCGGGTGACCACGTGCAGGTTCAGTGTTTCGTCGCTCAGGTTCACATTGCCTGTGATCCACACCGTGCTGTCTTCGTTGTCAACCACCGCCAGCCTGGGCTCGATCAGGCCGTTGCGGGCAACCAGGTCAAACCGGGCGCAGCGCAGCGGCAGAGGCCTGTCGCCGGTGATCACCACTCCCAGTGCCTGTGCCAGATCGATGCCCATGGCTTCAGTGATCAGGTGGGACATGGTGCTTTCACGCAGCGCAAGGTTCAGGGGGCCGTTGGCAGAGCCCAGGATCTCGGCGGTTGAATTGCCCGCGCCTTGCAGGTGCATGTTCCCGGCGAGCACGCCTGTGATGTAAGCCTGCACCGTTTCATCGGTGCCTTGAAAGGCGGCTTTGCGGTCCCGGTCAAGCGCGGCCGATGCGGTGGCGGGTGGCGCTTCGCCTTCTGCCGCATCTGGGCGAAGGCCCCTGATCCAGCCCGCCATGTCGATGCCATCGAACGCCAGACGTGCTTCCCATTTTGCCGGGCTGGCATTGCTGTCCAGCGCCGTCATGCCCTTGACCTGCCCGCTGGACACCACGGCTTGCAGGGCCGCCAGTTGCAACACACCGTCGTCAAGAAGCACCTGGGTCTTCAGCTGCCGCAAAGGTGCCATCGCCTGGGTACCAAAGTCCAGCGTTTCAATCTCCACCTGCACATCGGCATCCATGGCTTTCAGTGAGGGCAGGTCGAAGCGGCGCTGCGGCAAGGCGCGGTTGCCGGGCACGTTGGCAGGCCGCTCGGCGTCTGTGTTGCCACCCCCGCCCAATGCAGGTCCCAGGTCGGCCAGTGCCAGCTTGGGTCCCGTGATCTTGCCTGTGAGACGCGGTGGCTGGGTCAGCTGTTCGTATTGCAGATCGCCCTGGAGCCGGCTGCTGCCGATGTGCGCGCGTGTGGTCTTCAGTCGCCAGATGCCGGCGTCCTGCTGCAGTTCGCCACGCAGGTCGAATTCCGGGGTTTGTGGCAAGGTCAGGCCCAGCGGCTCAGCCACGTCTGCCAGCGAGGGCCCTGCCACCTCCAGCGTTCCCTGCAACCGCGGAGTACCCAGCAGGGAAGCGGCCTCACCGTCGTACAGCACGCGGGTGGAAGCCACCGTTCCCTCAATCCGCACCGGCACCCAGGGCGCATCAGCGGCTGCATCCGGGTCCTGCAACAAGGGCAGGGTGCTGCCGGCATGC
>JAABRN010000069.1 GCA_011390855.1 Hydrogenophaga sp.
ACGCCCGCCCAGCGAGAGGCGGCCGAACGCCGTTTTCGCGATGCGCTGGAAGCTTCGCTGGGTGACGCTTTGCTGGTCGCGCCCGTGTACGCAGCCTACGTGCGCATTGCTGCCGCGCATGGTGAAATCCCTGGCCCCGACGCACTCAGTGATGACGAACGCATGGTGTTCGATCAATGGCAGGCTGCCGAAGCGGCTGCCATGGAGGCGGTTTTTGGACCGCATCGCCACATGGGCGAAGGCCTCGTCGAAATCCGCCTTCAGACCTGACCGCATAATTGAGGGCTTGGTTCGCGTCCACACAGCGCGGTCTCTCCCTCGCTTTACCTGGACTTCCGATGAGAAAAACCTTCCCGCTTCGCCCTGAAGGCAAGCATCCTGACCGCGTGCTTGAAGCCGTCAAGCACGATATCCGAAAGTACATGAAACGCGAACGCCGGCGTGATCTGCCCGAAGGCGCCGATTTCTGGGATTTCGATTGTCGTTTCGGTGCCACGCAAGACGCCGCAGAGGTGGTGCAGGTGAGCCAGTTGACGGGCTTGCTTGATGTGCTGGCCAAGGGCGGAGCAGAGCATTGTTACGTCGAGTTGCTTGCCAGGCCAGCTATCTGGCAGCGCCGGGAAGCAGAGGTCAGTGAGGAAGCAGACCATCCGGCACAATCTGCTGATGGCCTTGACACAGACACCCCTCCCCACGACGACACCCCCCACTGACAAAGGCGGCGAGCTGCCCGCAGAGGGCGAGTTCGTCAGGTTTCCCGGGTCACCCTTCGAGCTGTTTCTTCCCTACCCGCCAGCAGGCGACCAGCCAGAAGCGATCCGGCAGCTGGTTGAAGGCATCAACGACGGCGAGGTGTTTCAGACCCTGCTGGGGGTGACCGGTTCGGGCAAGACCTTCACCATGGCCAACGTGATCGCCCGCCTGGGGCGTCCTGCCATTGTGTTCGCCCCCAACAAGACGCTGGCTGCGCAGCTCTACAGCGAGTTCCGCGAGTTCTTTCCGAAGAACGCGGTCGAGTACTTCGTCAGCTACTACGACTATTACCAGCCAGAAGCCTACGTGCCCCAACGCGACCTGTTCATCGAGAAGGACAGTGCGATCAACGAGCACATCGAGCAAATGCGGCTCTCTTGCACCAAGAGCATCCTTGAGCGGCGCGATGTGGTGATCGTGGCCACGGTCTCAGCCATTTACGGCATCGGCAAGCCCGAGAGCTACCACAAGATGGTGATGACACTGCGCACCGGCGACAAGATCGGGCAGCGCGATCTGATCGCGCAGTTGGTGCGCATGCAGTACGCACGCAACGAACAGGATTTTTCGCGGGGCAAGTTCCGCGTGCGCGGCGACACCATCGATGTGTTTCCGGCAGAACACTCTGAAATGGCGATCCGGATCGAGCTGTTCGATGATGAGGTCGAAACCCTTCAACTGTTTGACCCGCTCACTGGCAAGGTTCGGCAGAAGATTCCTCGTTTCACCGTCTACCCCAGCAGCCACTACGTCACGCCGCGTGAGCAGGTGATGAACGCGGTGGAAGCGATCAAGCTGGAACTGGCTGATCGCCTGAAGGAGCTGGTGGGCATGGGCAAGCTGGTGGAAGCGCAACGGCTGGAGCAGCGCACCCGGTTTGATCTGGAAATGCTCAGCGAGGTGGGTCATTGCAAGGGCATCGAGAACTACTCAAGGCATCTGGCTGGCAGCGCCGCAGGGGAACCGCCCTCGACCCTCACGGACTACCTGCCCAAGGACGCAGTGATGTTTCTGGACGAGAGCCACGTGCTCATTGGACAGTTTGGGGGCATGTACAACGGTGACCGTGCGCGCAAGACCACGCTGGTTGAGTACGGCTTCCGGTTGCCCAGCGCGCTGGACAACCGGCCGCTGAAGTTTGACGAGTTCGAGCAACGCATGCGCCAGGCGGTGTTCGTGTCGGCCACCCCGGCGGACTATGAAAAGACCCACGCAGGCCAGGTGGTGGAGCAATTGGTTCGACCCACGGGGCTGGTCGATCCCGAGCTGGAAGTGCGCCCAGCCATTCACCAGGTGGATGACGTCTTGCAGGAAATCCGCATCCGGGTGGAGAAGAACGAGCGTGTGCTCATCACCACGTTGACCAAGCGCATGGCTGAGCAGTTGACCGACTACCTCACTGAAAACGGAGTGAAGGTGCGGTATCTGCACAGCGATGTGGACACCGTGGAGCGTGTGGAGATCCTGCGCGATCTGCGTCTGGGTGCTTTCGACGTGCTGGTCGGCATCAACCTGCTGCGAGAAGGCCTGGACATCCCCGAGGTTTCGCTGGTGGCGATTCTGGACGCGGACAAGGAAGGCTTTCTTCGCTCCGAACGCAGCCTGATCCAGACCATCGGGCGAGCCGCGCGCAACCTCAATGGCCGTGCCATTCTCTACGCCGACCGCATCACGGATTCGATGAAAAAGGCGATGGATGAAACCAATCGCCGCCGAGCCAGGCAGGTGAGCCACAACCTGGCCATGGGCATTGAGCCACGCAGCATCAACAAGCGCATCAAGGACTTGATTGATGGCGTGTACAGCGAGAAGGCGGGCAAAGAGGCCGATCGCCTGGCTGCCGAGAGCGCTCACCGCGCCAGTGTCGAAGAGATGAACGAGAAAGACGTGGCCCGCGAGATCAAACGGCTTGAAAAACTCATGCTTGAGCACGCCCGCAACCTTGAATTTGAACAGGCTGCAGGCGTACGCGACCAACTGGGCAGACTCAAGGCGAAGGTGTTTGGCGCTTCAGGCGCCGACAACGTGGCTTGAGCCTGTCGCAGCGCTCTGTTCTGGGTTGCTTTGCGTGCGAGGGGGGGCGGAGGGGAACTTGAAACCCGAAATGAACTCAGTTTGTCCTAGACAAATCGGGCATTGGCGTTACAATGCTGAGCAATTCACTTGGGTTTAAGGTATACTCGACGAAAACAGTCGGGAATCCTTCAGCAAGCGGCCAGAAACATGGCCGGGGTGGGCGGAGAAGGGGTTCAAAGGCATTTGCTTTTGCGCCATTCAACGACAGTCAAGCCAACATTTAAGGAGCTTGAAATGCGCCTCACGACCAAAGGCCGCTTTGCGGTCACTGCAATGATCGATCTGGCCTTGCGCCAGAACAACGGTCCCGTCACGCTGGCTGCCATCAGCCAGCGTCAACAAATATCCCTGTCTTACCTCGAACAGCTGTTCGGCAAGCTCCGGCGGCACGAACTGGTGGAGTCCACACGGGGTCCAGGCGGCGGATACACCCTGGGGCGTAAAGCGGCTGCCATTACCGTGGCAGACATCATTGTCTCGGTCGATGAACCCATTGACGCGACGCAATGTGGTGGCAAGGAAAATTGCCTGGGTGAAGGCAATCGCTGCATGACGCACGAACTTTGGGCTGCCCTCAACACCAAGATGGTTGATTTCCTTGACTCGGTCTCTTTGCAGTCACTGGTAGATGATCAGCTGGCAAAAGGTGTGGTGGTGGAAAACGCTCCCATGATCAAGCGGGCAATATCCAGCGCGCCTGTGGTCAAGCCGATTCGGGTGAATGCGCCCAACTCCGTATTTGCACTGGGTGGTGCCGCCTTTTCAAAGTGAGCTGCCTGCCTGCCTGCCGGGGCTCATCCCTGGCGGCAGACAACCCGCAAGCCACCCTTGCCTTGCTTTTATTCATTAGCCTCGGCGTGAGACCAGTTATGCCAATCTCTGCCAGCCTTTAACCGACAGCCATGAGCACTCCACACTTCCCCATCTACATGGACTACAGCGCCACCAACCCCTGCGATCCCAGGGTGGTCGATGCAATGATTCCCTGGCTGCGCGAGCATTTCGGCAACCCGGCTTCACGCAGCCATGCCTGGGGCTGGGAAGCTGAAAAAGCGGTCGAAACCGCTCGCGAACAAGTGGCAGCCCTGATCAACGCCGATCCGCGGGAAATCGTCTGGACCAGCGGTGCCACCGAGTCAAACAATCTGGCCTTGAAAGGTGCTGCGCACTTCTACAAGACCAAGGGAAAGCACATCATCACTGTCAAAACCGAGCACAAGGCCGTGCTCGACACCTGCCGGGAACTGGAGCGGCAAGGTTTTGAAGTCACCTATCTTGATGTGCAAGCCAATGGGCTGGTGGATCTGGAAGTCTTCAAGTCCGCGATTCGCCCCGACACCATTCTGGCTTCGGTCATGTTTGTGAACAACGAAATCGGCGTGGTTCAGGACATAGCCGCGATTGGCGCCTTGTGCCGCGAAAAGGGGGTCATTTTTCATACCGACGCTGCGCAAGCCACGGGGCGCGTCGATGTTGACCTGAATACATTGCCTGTCGACCTCATGAGTTTGACATCGCACAAGACCTACGGCCCCAAAGGTATCGGCGCGCTCTTTGTGCGTCGCAAGCCGAGGGTACGGATTGAAGCACAGATGCATGGTGGTGGACATGAGCGCGGCATGCGTTCGGGCACGCTGCCAACCCACCAATGCGTGGGCATGGGTGAGGCCTACCGCATCGCAAAGGAAGAGATGCACGCGGAGAACCTGCGTATCCGTACCTTGCACGACCGCATGGTGGCGGGCTTGAAAGACATTGAGGAAGTGTTCATCAACGGACACGAGACGCAGCGAGTGCCTCACAACCTGAACATGAGTTTCAACTATGTGGAAGGTGAGTCCCTGATCATGGGCATCAAGGGTTTGGCGGTGTCGTCGGGCTCGGCCTGTACCTCGGCGAGTCTCGAGCCCAGCTATGTGCTGCGCGCCCTCGGTCGCAGCGATGAACTGGCCCACAGCAGCTTGCGCATGACGATTGGCCGCTGGACCACCGAAGAAGAAATCGACTACGCCGTTGCCACCATCAAGGAGAACGTGGCCAAGCTGCGCGAACTCTCACCCTTGTGGGAGATGTTCAAGGATGGTGTGGACTTGTCCACCATCCAGTGGGCAGCGCATTGAGCGAGTGAACCACCCCCGCGCCGCTGCGCGTCACCCCCTCAAGGAGGCGATGTCAGCGGCACGGCAAAGACGGCTCCGCAGCATTTCTGGATGCGGTATCGGCAAACGTTACATGTCAGCGAAAGGAAATCACCATGGCTTATTCTGAAAAAGTGGTAGACCACTACGAAAATCCTCGCAATGTCGGCTCGTTCGACAAGGGCGATGAATCGGTAGGTACCGGCATGGTGGGCGCGCCCGCCTGCGGCGACGTGATGAAACTGCAGATCAAGGTCAACCCGACCACGGGCGTGATCGAGGATGCGCGATTCAAGACCTACGGTTGTGGGTCAGCCATTGCCTCTTCATCGCTGGTCACCGAATGGGTCAAGGGTAAAACCCTGGACCAGGCGGCGGCGTTGAAAAACAGCGAGATCGCTGAAGAGTTGGCGCTGCCACCCGTGAAAATCCACTGCTCCATCCTTGCGGAAGACGCGATCAAGGCCGCAGTGGACGATTACCGCAAAAAGCACCTGAACTAAGACCTCCCCCCCT
>JAABRN010000070.1 GCA_011390855.1 Hydrogenophaga sp.
GCGCCCGCACGCAGCGCGTCGGCAGCAGGCTCTTCAAACCAGGCGTCCTCGCAAATGAGCAGGCCGACCCGCACGGCGTCGCCCTCTTCCGTCGGCACATTGAACACGCAGGTTTCGCTGCCAGGCGCAAAGTAGCGGCGCTCATCGAACACCTGGTAGTTCGGCAGCATGCGTTTCGCATACGTGGCCTTCACCTGCCCTTCAAGCAACACACTGGCTGCGTTGTGGAGCTGGGCCACCGAGCTGCTGCGATCCCGTACCCCAATGCCGACATCGCCGGCGATCCGGGTCGGATGTCCCACCACCAGATGCATACCTTGAAGACCTGCGGTCGCGCTGGCAATGGCTTTCAGGGCATCATCACAGGCGTCAATGAAGGCGGGCCGCAAGAACAGGTCTTCGGCAGCGTAGCCGCAGGTGGCCAGCTCAGGGGTCAGCAACATGCGCACACCCCTGGCATGGGCCTGATGCGCCGCCTCGATGATTTTTTGGGCATTGCCCGCCATGTCGCCCACCACAAAGTTGAGCTGGGCCACACAAATTGAGAGTGTCATGCAGTCAAGAAATGAAACAGCATCGGCCGCTGAAACAGGAAGATTGGCGGATCGATTTCAGCTGACGTCAAGACATGGCTTCCCGGGGTTTCCAGGAGCCTTCAATTGACGCGATCGAATTATGTCACCCGGGTCTTTTCCTCGCCGATGGCGGTGCCGGCAGAAAGCTGGAACGCCCTGTTGGAGCATGAGACCGACCCCAGCCCCTTCATGAAGCACGAGTACCTGGCTGCGCTGCATCTCAGTGGTTGCGCAGGGCCAGACGCCGGATGGCAAGCCCAGTTCGTCACGCTTTGGCAGGATGATCGCCTCTGCGCGGCCTGCGCCATGTACTTGAAGAACCACTCTTATGGAGAGTACGTGTTCGACTGGGCCTGGGCCAACGCCTACAACCAGCACGGACTTGACTACTACCCCAAGGCCTTGGTGGCCGTGCCCTTCACCCCAGTGCCCGGGGCGCGTCTGCTGGCCGTCGATGCCCATGCCCGGTCGGCTTTGGTGCAGGCCCTGGTTGATCACGCCCGCCAGGAAGACCTCTCTTCGCTTCACCTGCTTTTCGTGCAGGCCGAAGACGCCAGCGCTTGCAAGGCCAATGGCTTGATGCTGCGCCACACCGTGCAGTTTCACTGGCAGAACGGTGAAACAGGCACCGAAAGCCCGATCGAACAACTGGCTGAGCAAGACAACAAGGCAACGCCCCATGCCGGGCATGCTCTTGGTTCAGCTCCTGGTTGTTATGCCAGTTTCGAGCACTTCCTCGCCAGCCTGCAACAGGAAAAACGCAAGAAGATCCGTCAGGAACGCAAAAAGGTCGCTGAAGCGGGAGTGACATTTCGCTGGAGCCTGGGCCGAGATATCGACCCGGCAGACTGGCTTTTTTTCTACCGCTGCTACGAACGCACGTATCTTGAACACGGCAACGCGCCCTATTTGAACAGGGATTTTTTTCATCGGATGGCGCAGACCATGCCGGAGAACTGGTTGCTATTTGTCGCTGAACAGGCTGGGCAACCGATCGCCTGCAGCCTGATTGCCATCGATCCGGGCAAGGGCGTGGCCTATGGCCGCTACTGGGGCGCCCTGGGCCGGGTCGATTGCCTGCATTTTGAAGCCTGCTACTACCAGCCCATTGCCTGGTGCATCGAACATGGTTACATCCGCTTTGAGGGTGGTGCCCAAGGCGAACACAAGATGGCCAGAGCGCTGCTACCCATCAAGACAACCAGCGCGCACTGGCTGGCACACCCCTCTTTCGCCGATGCGGTCGAGCGGTTTCTGGAGCGGGAAGGGCAAGGTATTGAGCAGTACGTTCGCCATCTGGAGGCACGCAGCCCAATCAAGCGCGCGTCTTTGGCGCTCAAGCAAACGCCAGACACCGGCTCGCAGAATGTTTGAGCGGCTGATCGCATGTGAGCGACGAGGTGATTCACCGGCTCGCTACACTAGCGCCAGATGAACGAATCGGATGCCTTCTTCACCCAAACCATCGTGGGCGCACCATTTTCCGTGGTCCTCGGTCGGCGCCTCGGCCCGAAAGAAATGGCCGCGGCGGGCCTCGAGTTCGATATGAAGACAGGCACCCACCAGCTCAGTGAAGCCTGGCAAGACTGGCTCGTGCTGGACCACACCACAGACAACCCCGGCAGAACCCGCCGCCTTCCTGGCAAGGGCCGCCTCTGGATGGAACGGCACGCCCTGTGGCTGGCCTGGTTTGGCCTGCTTTCCCTGCTGGCTTCTGGTGGTTTCTGGGCATTGCAGTCATGGCGCTGAAGACCCCCCAGGACACCCTTACCCTCGATCCGGTGGCCATGAATGTGGTCAACCGGGTGGCCGCTGGCAGCCAACTCGGTGGCGAGCTTCGTTTCGATGGGGGTCTGCTGGTGCAAGGCGACTTGTCCGGGCTGCTTCACGTCAACGGCAACCTCATTGTCTGGACGGGCGGTGTCGTCAGAGGCCGCATCCGGGTGACTGGCGACCTGTACCTGTTTGGGCGACTGGGCTCGCCGGACGCGGGCCCCAATGCCACCACACTGGAGTGCCAGGGCATGGCGTATGTGGCCAATACAGGCATCTCCACCGGTACATTGATGGCCAGGCGCCTGCAACTCTATGAAGGGGCCGACTTGCAAGGACCCTTCAAGACGCTCAAACTGGGCGACAAGCTGCCGGTGCTGCATGATGTTCATACAGGCAAGAACTGATGAAATCCCAACGCTACCTGCACCCAGACCGCCATCTTGAACAGGATCAGGAAGACCCCTACATGAACGACCAATTTGCGCAGAACAACCCTTCCGGCCAGAACGAGCAACACGATGGAGAGGGCGAGTACCGTCCAGACCAACAGGATCTGCAGGACCAGCAAGCCACCCAGATGGAGGTGGACGTGGGCAATGCCATGCCCCCTTCACAGCCCTCGAGCCTCCCGCTGCTGCAGCCTGAAACCCAGGGCCAGCCCTTGCTCGATGCGCAGGAAGCCGGCGCGGCGCGCAGCATGGTGGCAGAGGGCATGCGATTTGTCGGCAACGCAGAACTGCGTGGCCCCTGCAGCATTGGCGGGCACATCGAAGGCAACATCAAGCAGGCGCCCAACGTGCAGGTGGCCGTGGTGGTGACCGAGTCCGGGCGTGTCAAGGGCGACATCACCGCACACAAGATCTCAGTCATGGGTCACACGGACGGCATTCTCGATTCCGGCCAGGGCGAAGTGTCGCTGCACGACACGGCCAGCGTGCATGGGCTGGTGCGGTACGGCCGCATTCAAGTCAATGGCGCCGACCTCAACGCCACGCTGGAACGGGCGACAAACCCGTCACCGCAAAACTGACTGGTTTGAACAGATTCCATGCCGTGGACAAGCGCCGGCCAGACCGTCGACCAGACGGAATACGCACCCTTACCGGACGCCGAACGAATCCGTCGCGAAGCCCTGCAAAGAAGCTGGCAACGCGACAGGAAAGTAAGCGCTCGGCGCTTGAGAATTCGATGGACGATCTGGGCGCTTTGCCGGTACGGATTGCCGCTGCTTTTTGTCCTGGGAACAGCCGTTGCGGTGTGGACCTGGGGACTGCCGCAACTGAGAAAAGCACTCTCAACCCTGACGGACCCGGTGGCCTCGCCGACGGTGCATGTGCAGCCTGCGAACATCCCACTCGCGCCACCAACGGCACCGATCGAGCCTCCCGTCGCGCAGCCCTTGCCCCCTGTGGGCGAGCCAGCGTCCAACATGGCGGCGCCCGCGCCGCCCGAACCAGGGGCTGGAGAACAAGATCCCATCCAGCTGCGGCGAGAAGTGAGCTTTCCATCTTCAATCGGTGTGCTGGGCCAAGCCAGTCCTGAAGCCACCGACTCACCAAACACCCCCAACCCCGTACTCAAACCCGATATCGGGATGCAAAACAAGGAGCCTTGATCCATGAGCCAGAATCCCACCGCCACCCGACTCGTTCCAGTCGAGCGCCTCACCGCGATCACCAGCCTGATCGCTGAAGGAGCTGTGTTCGAAGGCAACTTCCACACCGCAAGTGACCAGGGTATCAAGATCGATGGGCGGCTCCTCGGCAACATCACGTTTGAGTCTGGAGGCACCCTGCATGTTGGCGCCACCGGCGTGATCGAAAACACCCGACTGGAAGCCGACTACGTGTTCATCGAAGGCAAAGTGGTCGGTACGGTGGTTGCGCGCAAATCATTGGAAATCACTGGCTCGGCCACGTTGATCGGAGACGCAAGCTACGACGATCTGATCGACATGCATCCGCGTGCACGGGTACGCGGGAAGATCGAATACCGCGGCGATATTGACGCAGAGCAGCGCTGATTCACGTCAGTCGAAAACACAAAGGGCCTGCCGGGTACATACCCGGCAGGCCCTTTTTTCGTGGGCAACCACGGAAACGATCAGCCCGCCAGCTTGTTGTAGTTGGCCACCCCATCAAGGATTTCCTTGTGCGCCGCCTCCGGGCCTTCCCAACCCAGAATCTTGACCCACTTGCCGGGCTCCAGGTCTTTGTAATGTTCAAAGAAGTGCTGGATGGTGTTCAGGCGCATGGGGTTGAGGTCTGCGGGCTTCTGCCACTGGGTGTAGATGGACAGGATTTTGTCGATCGGCACCGCCAGCACCTTGCCGTCTTCACCGGCTTCGTCTTCCATTTTCAGGATGCCGATGGCGCGGCAGGGCACCACCACGCCGGGAATCAGCGGCACCGGCGTGATCACCAGCACGTCGACCGGGTCGCCGTCACCCGAAAGGGTCTTGGGCACGTAACCGTAGTTGGTGGGGTAGTGCATGGCCGTGCTCATGAAACGGTCCACGAAGATGGCTCCAGTCTCCTTGTCCACTTCGTACTTGATCGGATCGGCGTTCATCGGAATTTCAATGATCACGTTGAACGACTCTGGAACATTTTTGCCGGGGGTGACGTTGTCGAGGGACATGTTGATTGCTGAAGGTTGATAGAAAACAGGCACAGCCAAAAGCGAAACTCAAGCCGTGGGAGCGGTGTTGTAAGCCCTAGGATTTACCCTGATTTTACTGATTCCAGCCTTACTCCACGGCGGTGATCGATTCTCACCAGACGCCATGGCCTTCCCACGAAGCGCAATTCCAGATAAATTGCTCGCGTTGGCCAATCGCCCCTCTCACCGCTTTGCTGCGCACCGAGACGGCAACGAGGAAGCAACGCAGCGGGGGCATCCCCGGAGGCGTTGCCCCATCCAAGTCGAAAACAGCAGGAGAAATACATGGTTGGTCAAACTGCGCTGATATTTGCGTTGGTGTGCGGACTCGTGGCCGTGATCTACGGCTTCTGGTCCCGAAGCTGGATTCTTTCCCAGGACCCGGGCAACGCCCGAATGCAGGAGATCGCTGGGGCGATCCAGACAGGAGCTGCCGCTTACCTGGC
>JAABRN010000071.1 GCA_011390855.1 Hydrogenophaga sp.
GTCCAGTGGCATGAGGAAGGAGTTTTCGTCTTGCCACTGTGAATTGAAGTCGCTGCGGGCACCGCCGGTCGTGCTGTTCGACCAGTTGGAGATCGGGCTGAAGTCGCTGTTTCGGTTGCTTCTCTGGCGGGTCAATGCCGTGCGCAGGTTCGCCTGTGCAGCAATGATGGCGCGCTCTTCCTGCTCGCGTTCACGCATGGCCTGGCTGGTAGGGGACTCGCCAAGGAATTCAGCGCGAATTTCGACCACCGAAGGCAGGTTGTTGGACCTGACCACCCAGTAGGGCAGGCCGCACTGCGTCAGCAGCGAGTGTTTGAGCATGCGGGTACTTCGAGGCAGGCCTCCGGATCCTGGCACGTCAAGGCACCCCACAACGCGGCCGTCTGGCTGGCAGATGGTGAAGGTGCAGTACACGCTGCCGAGCAGCCTGTACCAATGCATGCCCTGTTCGCGGTCTCTGGGCAGCGTGAACCTCGTGACGGGCAGCTTGATCATCACGTGGTGGTCATAAAAGGTACGCGAGAGCCAATGCCAGACCCGGGCTTCCTCGCTGTTCGTCAACGCGCGGGTGCTCAGAGGCCAGTGCTTGGGAATGCGCCGCTGATGCCGGGCGATGCGTGCCACCCAGGCGCGATGCAGCCACGCGCCCAGCGCCATCAGGGGCGGTGCGAGGGCTGCAAGCAGCCATGGGTTGTGCCAATCGATCATCTGAATACGCGGGAAACGAGTTGTATCAAAGTGTAGATACTTAGGTCGTTCGCGGACGGTATTTGGGTTTTATTGCCACACCAAAGTGTGCATTCTTTGGGGATTTGTGCGGAATTGGATCCGTTGGGCCGCCCCGCAGATGCCGCACGAGAGCAAATGGTGGGGCCTAGGTGACAAACCCAGGGCTCAAATGTGTGGCGTCTGGCGCAAAGCAAGCCCCGCTTTGGCGAATCTCTCAGGGAAGTGCAGCAAGAAACGGAACCACAGAGGCTGTGAGAGCGTCACATTGGTCCCTGTGAGGGGCGTGACCACAGTTCTCAAGAACCACCTGGCGGGCCTGTGGGGCCGCGTCTTGCACCCATTGCAACTGCTGCAAGCTGCCGTATTCATCTTGTTCGCCCTGAACCAGCAGCAGTGGCGCCTCGATATGCTGGCAATCGGTCCGGATATCGAAAAGGCTGAACGGCTGGCTGAGCCAGACATCGTTCCACTGCCAGAAGGCGTTGTCTACATCCGCATGGTGCTTGGCCAGACGCTGGCGAAGTCCCTGGGTGGATGACGGCTCCTGGAACATTGCCTTGACGTGCGCAATGGCCTCGATGGCCATGTCCTCCACGGTGACGTGCGGAGCAATGGCGATGCAGGCAGTTACCGGGTGTCGGCTTGCATGGAGCAGGGCGATGGTGGCACCGTCTGAATGCCCGACCAAAACAGGGCTGTGCAAGCCGGCCTCCTGGAGCAGGGCGGGAAGCACCTGCCACGCCTCGATGTTCATGTAGTCCGGTTCGTGTCGGCCGGTATGCCAGAAGCCGTCCCATCCAGGCGCGCCACGCACGTTGGGCACGGGGTCAGACTGGCCGTAGCCGCGTCTCGAATACACCCAGCCAGCACGCCCCGTGGCTGCACACAGTTCAGATGGCCAGTCCCGGCCGCGTTGTTTCCACATGGACACGCTGCCGAGTCCCTCGTGCAGAAACACCAGAGGCGCACGATCTGGCGCGCCTTCGATCACTTTCACCTCCAGGCCGACACCTGCAATCTCTATTCGGTTCATCGAAGCATCCTAGCGCGTGATGCACAAACCTGCGTTTCAGTGTGATCGCATGACCCACCTGGCAGAGCGTCGGGCGGACAGTGTTTCGCTGTATTCTTCTCCGCATGGGCTTGATCTTTGAATCATTCTGGCGTGCTGTCGCCTACTGCGTGCACCCGCGTGTCATCGTGCTCTCTGTGCTGCCCCTGTTTTTGATGGTGGCTTTTTCATTTGGCCTGGGCTACTTTTTCTGGGAAGGTGCCGTGGCCACGGTCACCTCCTGGCTGGATGGGTTCGCCTGGGTTCAGACCTTTCTGGGATGGCTGGAGCGCGTCGGCATGGGTCCGCTTCAAGGGATCTTTGCCCCTTTGTTGGTGTTGATTCTGGCGACCCCGGTTGTGGTGCTCATGAGCCTGTTGCTGGTCGCGATGTTGATGACGCCTGCCATGGTGGAACTGGTGGCTAAGCGCAGATTCGACCGCCTGGAGCGCAAGCATGGTGGCTCGCTGCTGGTCAGTGTCTTGTGGTCGCTTGGATCGACCCTGCTGGCCGTGGTGGCGCTGATTCTGTCCATGCCGCTGTGGCTCATTCCTCCGTTGGTGCTGATACTGCCTCCATTGATCTGGGGGTGGTTGACCTACCGGGTGTTCGCGTTCGACGCGCTGGCCACCCATGCCAGCCGCGAGGAGCGAAAACACATTCTGAAGGAGCATCGATCGACGCTTTTCCTGATGGGTGTGCTCACCGGTTATCTGGGTGCTGCACCCAGCTTGCTGTGGGCATCTGGAGCGATGTTCATAGCGATGGCGCCGTTGCTTGTACCGATGGCGATCTGGATCTACACGTTGGTATTTGCCTTCGCCTCCCTCTGGTTTGCCCATTACCTGCTCAGCGTGCTGGAGCGCTTGCGTGCCACGCCCTCGGTGGAGGTGATTGACGCTGATCCCGGATACGTTCCTGGCGGTCCAGCGGCACCGCGAAAAAACGCCATGGCCGAACCCGATTCGCATGCTTTGCCGCCACCTGGTCACCAGGGTCATCCATCATGAACGAACCCACCTCAGCATCTCCTTCCTTTGGACTGATCATCATCGGTGATGAAATCCTGTCGGGCAAACGAAGCGACAAGCACCTGCCCAAGGTGATCGAACTGCTGGCAGCCCGAGGGCATGCCTTGGCGTGGTCGCGCTGTGTGGGAGACGAGCCTCAGCGGATCACGGCGGTGTTGCGCGATGCGCTGGACAGTGGCGACGCTGTGTTCTGCTGCGGCGGTATAGGCGCCACGCCGGACGACCACACGCGACAGTGTGCCGCCGCAGCCCTGGGCACGCCACTGGCGCTGCACCCGGAGGCCAGAGACCTGATCTTCGAGCGCATGCGGGAAGTGGCAGCGGAGCACGGCGAAGCATTCGATGCGGAGCGCCCGGACAATGTCCACCGTCTGAACATGGGGGTGTTCCCCGTGGACTGCGACATCATCCCCAACCCCTACAACCGCATTCCAGGGTTCAGCTGCACGGGCGCTTCCGGTGGACGCGTCCATTTTCTCCCTGGGTTTCCCGTGATGGCCTGGCCCATGATCGAGTGGGTGCTGGACAACGAATACCAGCACCTTCACCGGCCCAGCGAGAGACTCGAGCGCTCGGTCATTGTCTTCGGTGCCATGGAAGCGGCATTGACACCTCTCATGGAGCAGATCGAACGACAGCATGCAGTCAAGGTGTTCAGCCTGCCCAGCGTGGACCATCCTGAATACGGACGCCATATCGAGCTGGGTGTGAAAGGCGAGATCACCGCTGTGCGAGCCGCCTATGCCGATCTTCTGGCAGGGCTTCATGCGCACAGCGCCCGGTTGGGCCCCGAAATGGTGCGCTCTTGATTGCACTTAAATGGTGCATATCGGCTTGTCTTCTCAAAAATCCCTGAAACAGTGCATTTGGACTGGCTTGCAAGCTGCTCTTGCGAGCAAGATGGTGCGAAGAACGGCCTTGAACCGTTTTGATGCAGGGCTGCGCCATAATTCCGGCTGAGCTTTTCGAGGTCATCTGAGGGCGTGTCCTGCCGCTATTTGGCACAGATACTGCTTGTAAGCATCGACTTTTCCTTTCCACTCACCCACCCAGCTACAGGAGTATTTGATGGCCAAGACCGTCGCAGACGTGATGCAAATGGTGAAAGACAACGAAGTCAAGTTCGTTGACTTGCGTTTCACCGACACCCGGGGCAAGGAGCAGCACGTCACCGTGCCTGTGTCCCACTTCGACGAAGACAAATTCACCTCGGGCCACGCTTTCGATGGTTCTTCCGTGGCCGGCTGGAAAGGTATCGAAGCATCGGACATGCAGCTCATGCCCGACCCGAACACCGCCAATATCGATCCTTTCTTCGAAGAAACAACACTGTTCATTCAGTGTGATGTGATCGAGCCGGGTGACGGCAAGGCCTACGACCGCGATCCACGCTCGATCGCCAAGCGGGCCGAGGCATACCTCAAGGCTTCCGGCCTGGGCGACACGGCCTTCTTCGGACCAGAGCCGGAGTTCTTCATTTTTGATGGTGTTCGCTGGAGCAACGAGCCCGGCCGCGTCATGTATGAGATCGAAGAATACGAAGCTCCGTGGAACAGCGGCGCCAAGCTCGAAGGCGGCAACCGCGGCCACCGTCCCACCGTCAAGGGGGGCTATTTCCCCGTGCCGCCGGTGGACAGCATGCAGGACATGCGCGCCGAAATGTCCTTGATCCTGGAATCACTGGGCATTCCGGTCGAGGTGTTCCACCACGAAGTGGCGGGCGCTGGCCAAAACGAAATCGGTACCAAGTTCAGCACGCTGGTGGAGCGCGCTGACTGGACGCAGGTGCTCAAGTACGTGGTCTGGAACGTGGCCAACGCCTACGGCAAGACCGCCACCTTCATGCCCAAGCCTTACGCGGGCGACAACGGTTCCGGTATGCACGTGCACCAGTCGATCTGGAAAGACGGCAAGAACCTGTTCGCAGGCGACGGCTACGCCGGTCTGAGCGATTTCGCGCTGTACTACATTGGCGGCATCATCAAGCACGCACGTGCCCTGAACGCCATCACCAACCCCGGCACCAACTCGTACAAGCGCCTGGTGCCTGGCTTCGAAGCTCCGGTCAAGCTGGCTTATTCGGCTCGCAACCGCTCGGCTTCCATCCGCATCCCCTATGTGGCCAATCCCAAGGGCCGTCGCATTGAAGCGCGTTTCCCCGATCCATCAGCCAACCCCTACCTGGCGTTCTCGGCCCTGATGATGGCCGGCCTGGACGGCGTGGAAAACAAGATCCACCCGGGCGAAGCCGCCTCGAAGGATCTTTATCACCTGCCTCCGGAGGAAGACAAGCTGGTGCCGACCGTGTGCCACAGCCTGGACCAGGCGCTCGAGTACCTCGACAAGGACCGCGAGTTCCTGACCAAGGGCGGTGTGTTCACCGATACCATGCTCGATGCTTATATCGAACTGAAGTCGGCCGAGGTGACGCGTTTCCGCATGGCGCCTCACCCGGTTGAATTCGATATGTACTACAGCCTGTGATGTCTGTGCCTGGCGAAAGCCAGGCCACGACGCGGGAGGACCACAATGGCTTGTGGGCCGAAAACAAAAAGGGGCGCCATATGGTGTCCCTTTTTTTCATTCATGGCGGCGATCTGTCGCTCCACCGCAGCGGTCCGTCGCGCAAACC
>JAABRN010000072.1 GCA_011390855.1 Hydrogenophaga sp.
GTTGGGCGTGTTGCTGGCGACGCTGCTTCGAGGCTATTCGAACGACGTTTACTTCCAGGTGGGACTGATCACCATCATCGGCCTGTCGGCGAAAAATGCGATTCTGATCATCGAGTTCGCCAAAGACCTTCAGGCCCAGGGAAAGAACGTGATCGACGCTGCGCTCGAAGCCGCTCACCTGCGTTTTCGGCCCATCATCATGACCTCGATGGCCTTCACACTGGGCGTGGTGCCGCTGGCCTTGTCGTCCGGCGCTGGTTCAGCCAGCCAGCGCGCCATTGGCACCGGTGTGATCGGTGGCATGGTCACCGGCACCATCCTTGCCGTGGTGTTTGTACCCATCTTCTTCGTGGTGGTGCGCACGCTCTTCAAAGGCAGCGATCGCCAGCGCCGTCTGCATGCGGCCGACGCCGAACACATGGGGGTGCACAGTGATGCATGAGTCCAATCGCCGCAAGTTGCGCACGGCGCTGTCCTTGGTTGCCGCTGCCGTGCTGGCCGGGTGTTCGTTCATTCCCACCTACGAACGACCCGCCGCGCCGGTGCCTGACGCGTACCCCACCATGGGAGCGAACACAGGTACGCCAGCTGCCGCGCCCGACCTGGCCGGGACAACGTTCGTGGGTGACGCCCATCTGCGCGAGCTGATTGCGCTGGCGCTGGCCAACAACCGCGACTTGCGCGTGGCCACGCTGAACATTGAACAAGTTCGTGCGCAGTACCAGATCCGGCGCGCCGACCAGTTCCCGTCCCTGGGTCTTGCTGCCAGCGGCAATCGCCAGCCCGACGGAAATGGTGGCATCAGCAGCACCTACAGCGCGGGCCTGGCGATGAGCAGCTGGGAAATCGATTTCTTCGGACGCATTGCGAGCCTGAAAGAAGCGGCGCTGGCGCAGTACCTGGCCAGTGAAGAGGCGCAGCGGGCCGCTCAGACCAGTCTGGTGGCGGCAGTAGCCAGTACCTGGTTGAGTCTGCAAAGCAGCGACCAGCTTCTGGCACTCACGCAGCGCACGCTGGCCAGCAGGGAAGACTCGCTGCGCCTGACGAAGCTGCGGTTTGACAACGGCGCCACATCGGCACTGGACTTGCGTCAGGCTGAGTCGCTCACGGCCGCTGCCCAAGCTTCGTTGGCTCAACAACAGCGTCAACGGGCGCTCGACCTGAACGCGCTCACCTTGCTGGTCGGGCAATCGGTGCCTGGCAACCTGCTTGTGCCGAGCCAGCCCACTGCAGTGCAACCGCCAGCCAGCACACCAGCCCAGCCGTGGTTGAGCGATGTGCCCGCCGGACTACCATCCGATCTGCTGGAACGTCGGGCCGACATTCGGCAGGCCGAACAGCAACTGATTGCAGCCAATGCCAACATCGGCGCCGCGCGGGCAGCCTTCTTCCCGCGTATCTCACTGACCGCCAGCGCGGGCACCGCCAGCAATGAACTGTCAGGACTTTTCAAGGATGGTTCCTGGGGCTTCACGCTGGCGCCTCAGGCGTTGCTACCCATTTTCGATGCCGGGCGCAACCGGGCCTCGCTGGAATCGGCCAAGGTCGGTCGAGACATCGCCGTGGCTCAATACGAGAAGGCGATCCAGACCGCATTCCGTGAAGTGGCTGATGCGCTGGCGGGCCGAGCCACCCTGGGCGAGCAGCTGCGCGCACAAGAGGTGCAGGCCACAGCCGAGGCCGAGCGTTTCCGATTGGCTGAGCTGCGTTACCGCAACGGGGTGTCCAGTTTCCTGGATGTACTGGATGCACAACGGTCGCTGTTTGGCACCGAGCAAGCGCTGCTGCAAACCCGCCTGGCACAGCAGCAGAACAAGGTGGCGCTCTACAAGGCACTGGGCGGCGGTTTCGAACTTCGGTGACCATGCGGCCGAAGGGGTTCGTACGCCGAGGCAAGGCCGAACAAGCCCCTCGAGGCGGGCGCATCCCTGCAGCGGGCTTTCGGCTTCATTGCAGACTGCGGTGATACCGGCCGGTACCACCGCGGTTTGCGCCTTGCATTCCACCGTGCGGCAGGGCGCGCGCATCCACGCTCCGCTGACCCGGGTTCAAAGGGTTCGCTGGCGTACAGACGTTTCATTCATCGCCTGACCCAATGGACCCCTCTGGCGCGGCACGAAACCTGTGCCCGCCTGCCACTCTGAACCCTGCCGCACGGAGGTCCCATGAACCAAATGATGAGCCAGCCCATCGCATCAACGAGAGGCACGCGAGCTTTCCTGACCGAGCCCTCTGCGCGGGCCCAAGCGCCAGGTTCACGGAAATTGGGTCGCGATGAATTGTTTCTCCAGATGCTTGATGCCTACCGCATCAGCGGCGGCCTCTTCCGCGGGGCTGACGTCAACACCTTGCTCGAAGGCCGTGGTCGCCACAGCGCTGGTACGGTGGACAGCTGGAAGGACAAAAACGAGGTCATTTTTTTCGATTGGCAATGCCTGACCTGGATGCCGCGATTCCAGTTTGACATGGCCGCAAAAGCGCCGTGGACAGCGGTGGGCCTCGTGGCCATCGAACTGGCGGGGGTTTTTGACAACTGGGAAATGGCGCTGTGGTTTGCGCAACCAAGTGCGGTCCTGGAGGGACGGTTGCCAGCCGATGCCTTGCGGTCCGATCCCGACCAGGTCATTCAGGCCGCCAGGCACGACAGACAGCTTGTGACGTGACAGGGAGCGCCCTCGCTGTGCTTCGCGAGACCGCCTGAAACACGGGGATTCAGTGGCACGTCCTGCGCTTGCCGCAGGGCGGCTCCTCGGTGTCTTTGGGAGAAGCAGTGCGATCCAACCGGGACACGGTGCCCTTCCGCGGTCTGGCGGAGCGCAGCGGAAATCGTGGCCTTCAGATCCTGGTTGTCATCAGCTCTCTGTATAGCAACTTGTCGGCCTCGTAGCAGCTGCATGCCTCTCCCTCCAGTCCCAGCCGGTCCAGCACCTTCAGCTCACCGCGCCGGTACTCGATCAGACCGTTTTTCTGGAAGTCACTGGCCGATTGGGTCACGCCCACACGGCGCACGCCCAGCATCAGAGAGATGAACTCCTGCGTGACGTGGAACTGATCGGAATCGGCGCGGTCCTGGCTCATGAGCAGCCAGCGCGCCAGCCTCGGACCGATGGGGTGGAAACGTTCACAGGCTGAGGCCAGCGACTGCTGATGCAGCCGTGTCATGAGTGCTCTCTGCACGAGCGTCCGAAGCGCAGGCATGTCCTCCATCGCCTTCTGCAAGCTCTTGACCTCAATGCGCAGGCAGCAGCCATCACCCTGCACCACGGCGCGCCAGGGCGTCTTGGCCAATCCCAATACAAGCTCGGAGCCGAGCATGCCCTCGCGTCCGATCATGCCCACTTCCAGTGGTGGGTGGCTGTCGATATTGACGACCAGGGAGATGAAACCGCTGCGCGGGAAATAAGCGTGTGTGAGCTGTTTGCCGCTCTCGATGAGGTCAGTGGAAAGCACCAGTTCGAAAGGTTCGCACAAGGCGATGAAGTGCTTCTTGACCGTCCTGGGGAGCGACTCGATGAGGTGATTCTCTATTTCTGACATGTTGGTCGCCCTGTTCACAAACATCGCCTGTCATCGGCAGTATTGATGCGGGTCACATGAGCCCTGTGCCCTGCAATCCCTGGCCCACTATGGCGTGCCTGAGCCTCGCCCACTGTCTGCTGGCGAACACAAGGAGGCAAAGTCTTCAATCGCACCGGGGTGTCGAGGCATACCCTGCTCCGGGCGCCTTTGACTTCACTGCGCCAGGTTCTTGCAAACCCGTCGCAGCCTCTGCTCGGCATCGGTTGCAACCGCCTGCACGTCGGGTTTGTCGACCATTTTCATCATCACCAGCGGGTCGACGATGGCCACTGTGACGCTGCCTTCGGCATTCTGGCGCACGACCACGTTGCACGGCAGCAGAAGCCCGATGTCGGGCTCTGCCTGCAAGGCCTTGTGTGCCAGAGGCGGGTTGCAGGCGCCGAGGATGCGGTAGGGGGGCATTTTGACTTCGAGCTTTTCCTTCATCGTGGCCTGCACGTCGATGTCGCTGAGCACGCCGAAGCCCTCTTGCTTGAGCGCGGCCATGACGCGCTCGATGGCTGCGTCGAAAGAAATATCGAGAGTGACATTGAATCCATACATTTGGCTTACCTCTGGGCGCCAGCTGCGCCATGATGAACAGGCTCAGGTCGAGCAAGGTGACGAATTTCGCGAGAACACAAGCCATTCGACGCGCGAGCAACGTTGGCCAGTGCGCACCAAATGCTAAAAGTGTGAAGCCGGCAAGTCTGTACGTCGTCGCACACCGTCCGGCTGTATGGCCATGGTGCACCGTTTCTCTGCGTTCACTTTCATTCAGCAAACTGTGACGCGACGCTTGCCGACATGTGAGAGCTTGACCCGTCAGGGCTTGGGTTCGATCGCATCGAAGCGTCCGTCCCAGGCGGGGTCGATGGCCCGGATGCGTGCGGCCAGTGGCGGGTGGGTGGCCATCCAGCCGAAGATCGGCTTGCCCAGACCGTTTTCAAAGAACATGTGACTGGCTTCACCAGCGTGGGGTGAATCGATGCGAGCACCGACGCTGCCGATCTTGCGCAGCGCACCGGCAAGCCCCGCCGGGTTGCGGGTGAACTGCACGGCAGAGGCATCGGCCAGCATCTCGCGTTGCCTGCTCAGGGCGGCCTGGATCAGTCGGCCGAACAGCACACCCAGCGCGCCGATGACGAGCAGCGCCACCCCCAGCAGCATCATGGGGGCACGGTTGCGGTTGCCACCGCCGCGCGCATACAGCAGCACACGCCCGATCACCGTCAGGCACACGATGCCGAACAGCACGCCCATGATGCGGATGTTCAGCCGCATGTCGCCGTTGAGCAGGTGGCTGAACTCGTGACCGATGACGCCCTGCAGCTCGTCGCGCGAGAGCAGGGTCATACCGCCGCGGGTGATGCCGATGGCAGCGTCCTTGGCGCTGTGGCCAGCGGCGAAGGCGTTGATGCCGGCATCGTTGTCCAGCACATAGATTTTGGGAACGGGGACACTGGCAGCCAATGCCATCTCTTCGACGACGTTGCGCAACTGACGCTCGTCGGCGTCGGCGGGGTCGTCGGCCAGCAGCCGTCCGCCCAGTTCCTCGGCGACCTCACTGCCGCCACGTGACAGGCGAAAAAACTTGTAGGTGGCTCCTGCCACCACCACTCCCAGCGTGCCCGCGACCACCCAGCCGAACAGCTGCGTATCCCAAGGCTCGACGGTGCGCCATGACGCCAGCGCAACGGGTTCGCCAGGGGAAGTTGGCACCTGTGTGAAGTGCAGGATCAGTACGCTGGCTGCATAGACCGAGGCGACGATGAAGACAATCGCCAGCACGAAGTACACCACCAATGCGGTGGTCTTGGTGCGCGCGCGGTCCTGCTGTCCAAAAAAATCCATGGTGAGGTGCGGTCTGATGATTGGC
>JAABRN010000073.1 GCA_011390855.1 Hydrogenophaga sp.
CGGGTCGGTGAACAGCTTCTTGACCGCGGCGTTGCGCACATTGGACGGCACGCCACGTGCCACAAACGAAGAGTAGTCGGATTCCGGCGTGAGCCGGGCGACGTCGTCAAGGGTCAGGGCGGGGGGTGCTTCCTCGGTCTTGTCGGCGGGTGCTGGCTCGGCAACAGCGGGCGGCGCCACAACGGCCACTGGCGCGGCCGCTGCAGGCCGATGCGGTACCACGGGTTCCGCTGGCAAGGGCTCGCCCGAACGCACCTGCACCTTGCGGCGCGACCAGCGAGAGAAAAAATTGCCTTCTTCGCTCGTCATGTTCGGGTTGGCAATGGCATGCCGGCGTGCACCACGGCTGCGCCACTCTGGTGGCGGTCGGCCCGGGCACGCGCCGCCTGCAGGAAGTCCATCATCATGGGACCGCTGTCGAGCAAGCCCTGTGTTTCTTCGCTCGGTGAAAGATGGAATTCGGGGTGCCACTGCACACCCAGCACATAGCCAGGGCCTTTGTGGCGAATGGCTTCGATGATGCCGTCTTGTGGACTGTGCGCTTCGGCGACCAACCCTTCGCCGAGCCGGTCCACACACTGGTGGTGGATGCTGGTGACGCGGTGTGGCGCACTGTTGCCATACAGACGGTGCAACGATGAGCCTTCCTGGAAATGCACGTCGTGCATCAGACGGTCATACCGGCTGGTGTCCTGGTGTTCGGCCGATCCTGGGAGCAGCGAGGGAATGTCCTGCACCAGGGAACCACCGAAATACACATTGATGAGTTGGGCACCGCGGCACACCCCGAGCACCGGCTTGCCGGCCTCGATGAAGCCGCGCAACAGCGCGAGTTCGTAGCGGTCGCGGATGGCGTCACCGGCCCAGGCGGGGTCGCGCAAGGTGTCACCATAGGTTTCGGGACAGATGTCGATGCCACCTTGAAGCACGATTCCGTCAAGCAAGTCGACGATCTCGGTCATGGGCGCGCGGTTGGCCGGGAGTGGGCTTTCTTCATCGACGAAAGGCACCATCAGCGCGATGGCCCGGTGGGCCATGATCCAGTGCGCCATGGAGCTTTCAAGAAACTGCAACCGCTTTTGCGGCAGGCCCAGTCCCTCCGGGGGTTGATGCAGCAGACGGGCACTGATGCCAATGCGAAGTGTCATATTTTTGGACCTGTGCCGTGTTTCTCGGTAGAGATGCGCACCGGCTGGCCGAAACGGTCTGTGAGAGGTTTGAAACTGTCCGGGCGCTTGCGGCGCTTGGGTTCGGGCTGGTAGGTGGCGTCCACGAAGGCACGCAACCAGTCCACCACCTCTTCTGGCGCGGGTACCTGATCCACGCGCTCCTGCGCATCCAGCCAGCGGCCGGCGTCGTGGTAGCTCAGGGTCACGATCTGTGGCACTGCCATGGGCTCGCCTTCGATCAGACGCGCTTCATCGGCGCGCCAGAACACCCAGAAGCACGGATGAGGACTGTTGAGGTTGAGGAAATAGCCTTCGGCATCGTCGCGAAACAGCATCACGCGAAATCGCGGGAACAGCCAGTGTGTGGTGTCTGTGCTGTCGGGGGCGCCTCCTGCCGCCACTGGCTCCACAGCAATGGGTTCGTGCGCATTGTCTGTGGATTCCGGCGGGGTATCGTCTGGACTGCTGCACACCATCACATCGGCAAGCACCCAACGGAATGGCTGCCAGCGGCTCATGGGTCCCACCACGGGCTCACGCCGCATCACCACATCCACTTCAATGGCAGGTCGTTGAACAGTCGCTGTGGGCATATATGCTTTTTCCATACCAACCCTGCACTGTACGGCATCCGGTGGGTCAGCGAAAAGCGGTCCTCACTTCACCCTACCGGAGGGCGGGGAGCGTGCTTGAGCGGCAACGGCAAAGCTTCGCCGCGATATGCAAAGGTTCAGTAGGTTTCCAGGTGCAGCCGTGCGTCCCGCTTGAGCGAGGCGCCAATGCTCTCCCAGTCCAGACCAGCCGCCTTCGCCACATCGCGCAGGGCCAACACCACGCCCTCTTCCATGCTTTTGAGGCCGCACACATAGAAGTAGGTGTTGGGGTCTTGCAGCAACAGCGCCAGATCGGCCGCACGCTCGCGCATGGCGTCCTGCACGTAGCGCTTGGGGTGACCAGGCGTGCGACTGAAGGCGAAGTTGATATCAATGAAATCCTTGGGCAGGTTTTGCAGCGGGCCAAAGTACGGCAATTCTTCCTGGGTGCGGGCGCCAAAGAACAGCATCAGCTTCCCACCTTCAAACTTGCCACTTTGCCGCAGGCGGCGGCGCCACTCGGTCATGGCGCGCATGGGCGCACTGCCGGTGCCGGTGCAGATCATCACGATGCTGGACCTGGGGTGATTCGGCATGAGGAAACTGGTGCCAAACGGACCAATCACGTCCACCTTGTCTCCCACTTTGAGGTCGCACATGAAGTTGCTGGCGACGCCTCTCACCGGCTGGCCCGAATGGTCTTCAAGCACGCGTTTGATGGTGAGCGACAGGTTGTTGTAGCCGGGCCGCTCGCCATTGCGGGGACTGGCGATCGAATACTGGCGCGCATGATGCGGCTTGCCTTTGGCATCGAGGCCTGGAGCGATCACACCAATGCTCTGGCCTTCGAGCACCGGGAAAGGCATGCTGCCGAAGTCGAGCACGACGTGGTGGGTGTCGTAGTCGCCACCGGCGGTCTTGCCCACTTCGGTCACACGCACATTGCCCACCACAGTGGCGGTGACCGACTTCTGCCCGGCCTTGGGTCCGTAGAGGTTGGTGTACGCGTGGGCGGCGCTCCAGGGCGGCAGGGTTGCACCGAATGTGCTGGTGTTGAGCGGCGTTTGCCCGCTCGGATCGTTCACAGCCTCAGGTGGCGAGGCTTCTTCAGAAACCGCGTCCAAGGGGATTTCCACAGCGGATTCACCTGCCAGCGCGGCGAGCTCGCTGCTCGGAATTTCTGGCGGGAGTTCTTCCCAGCCCAACTGCTCTTCAAGGGAGTAGGCCTTGACGCGCAATACCTTGCGGTAGTTGTCGATCGAGCCGGTAGGGCACGGCGAGATGCAGTCGTTGCACCAGTTGCACTTCTCTGCATCCACCACGTAATTGTTCGAGTCGTGGGTGATGGCACCCACCGGGCAGATCGACTCGCAGGTGTTGCAACGGATGCAGATTTCCGGGTCGATCAGGTGCTGCTTGATCACAGCGGCTTCAGTCGGGGCGTTCATCGGCGGGTCTCCAGCGCGTTTTCGTGGTGGTCCATTGTGTGGCTGATTTTGACTTCGTGGGGCACCGCATGGGCAGGGGTGACCGGCTCCGTTCGTGTCCCCCGCCGGTCTGCGACCGGCTCCTCCTTTACCTCACTTCGCCGATCACCCCAACCCATGCTCAAGGGCGAACGAAGCAAAGAAGAAAGACAAAGAAGACAAGAAAACACCCAACACGCCTCCGGCGCGCGTGCCTTCATCCAGAGATGCGGTGGAACCGGCTTCGCCGGGCCACTCGCATCGTCCCCCCTTCAAGCGCCGAAGGCGCGCCAGAAAGGGGGGAAGCCGCGTCAGCGGCGCAGGGGGGTTATCCGAATCTCACGTAGTCGAAATCCACCGGCTGGCGGTTGATACCCATCACTGGCGGCGCGATCCAGTTGGCGAACTTGCCTGGCTCCACCACGCGGCCCATCAGGCTGGCCACAAAAGCGCGGTCCGACTCGCTGGGCAGCCAGTTGTCGCGGTTGGCGTTCCATTCGGCTTCAGAAATCACACGACCATCCGGGGCGACCTTCACACCCTTGAGCAGACCGATGTTGCGGTGAAACGCCTTGTGCGGAACCGACAGGCGGAACGGAATACCGGCTTTGTCGATCACCTTGTTCCAGCGCTCCACACCGCCGACGCTGTCCTTGATGTAGTCGTCGCGCAGCACTTCGTTGAGCGCATTGAGCATCGGCACTTCTTTTTCGACCAGCTGGCCGTTCTGCACGTTGAGCACCTTGTAGAACTGACCACGCAACTGGTGGTCGTCGGTGCGTTTGCCCTCTTCATAGCGGCCCTTGAGACCGGTGCTGTAGAAGGTGGCGGCGTTGCTGGACTCGTCGGCGCCGAACAGGTCGATGGTCACCGAGAAGTGGAAGTTCAGGTAGCGCTGGATGGTTGGCAGGTCGATCACACCGGCGGCGCGCAGCTTGGCCGGGTCGTCGGTTTTCAGCTCGTTCATCACCTGGCAGGTGCGGTTGATCACGCGGCTCACGCCGGACTCGCCCACAAACATGTGGTGCGCTTCTTCGGTCAGCATGAACTTGGTGGTGCGGGCCAGCGGGTCGAAGCTGGATTCGGCCAGGGCGCAGAGCTGGAACTTGCCGTCGCGGTCGGTGAAGTAGGTGAACATGAAGAAGCTGAGCCAGTCTGGCGTTTCTTCGTTGAACGCTTCCAGGATGCGCGGGTTGTCGGCGTTGCCGCTGTTGCGCTCCAGCAGCGCTTCACCTTCTTCGCGGCCGTCCTTGCCGAAATACTTGTGCAGCAGGTAAACCATGGCCCAGAGGTGACGGCCCTCTTCCACGTTCACCTGGAACAGGTTGCGCAGGTCGTACTGGCTGGGTGCGGTCAGGCCCAGGTGGCGCTGCTGCTCCACCGATGCGGGCTCGGTATCGCCCTGTGTGACGATGATGCGGCGCAGGTTGGCACGGTACTCACCAGGAAGGTCCTGCCAGGCGTTTTCACCCTTGTGGTCTCCGAAGTGGATCTTGCGGTCCTGTTCGGCGGGGTTCAGAAAAATGCCCCAGCGGTAGTCGGGCATCTTCACATGGCCGAACTGCGCCCAGCCTTGCGGGTCCACGCTGACGGCGGTGCGCAGGTAGACGTCGAAGTTCTGCGAACCATCCGGGCCCATGTCGTCCCACCACTTGAGGTAGTTGGGTTGCCACTGCTCCAGCGCACGCTGCAGCGTGCGGTCTTCGCTCAGGTTGACGTTGTTGGGGATCTTGTCGCTGTAGTCGATGGTGGACATGTTGTGCTCCTGCGGGTTCTTCGTGCGGTGGACTGCTCTTAGGTTGCGGCTGGCTCCACCGGGAAACCCACCGCACAACAAGACTCAAGAGGTCGGGTCAGACCCTGTTCATGTCAAAGACGGCTTTGTCGCCTTTGCCATAGACCTTCAAGGCGCCCTTCTCGCCCACGGCGTTGGGGCGCTGGAAGATCCAGTTTTGCCAGGCGGTGAGGCGGCCAAAAACACGGGTGGCCATGTTTTCTTTCTGCGCGAAGCGCAGGTTGGCTTCCATGCCGGTGAGGGCATCGGGTGACATGGCTGCGCGCTCTTCCAGCGCCATGCGCACTTCATCGGCCCAGTCGATGTCATCAGGCGCAGCGGTCACCAGCCCCAGAGCGAATGCGGCGTCGGCGTCCAGTGCCTTGCCGATGGCACCGCGCACGGCTTCCATCGGACCTTCTTCTTCATAG
>JAABRN010000074.1 GCA_011390855.1 Hydrogenophaga sp.
CCTCTCGGGCTGGGTTTTGTGGTCTGCGGGTGATTTCGTGGCCCGAAGAGGCCTGGACCATGTGCCACGCGCACTGGAATGCCTGCACGCGATCACGCAGCGCTTCACAGCCGAATTCGCCATCCGCCCATTCATCCAGCACGCGCCACAGATCACGCTGGCCACCCTCGCTGGTTGGGTCAACGACCCCAGCGCGCATGTGCGCCGGCTGGTGAGCGAAGGCAGCCGTCCGCGCCTGCCCTGGGGCCTGCGACTGCAGGCACTGGTGCTGGACCCATCCCCCACTCTGCCCCTGCTGCGCGCACTGCAGGACGACGACAGCGCCTACGTGCGCCGCAGCGTGGCCAACCACCTCAACGACATCGCCAAGGACCATCCCGATCTGGTGGCTAATTGGGTGGTCGATCATCTGCAAGGTGCAGGCGCAGATCGGACCGCACTGCTGCGCCATGCCAGCCGCAGCCTGATCAAACAAGGGCATGGTCCCACCCTGCATGCCTGGGGACTGGGCCAGGGTTTGCAGGGCCGGGCCAGCCTGGCCCTGTCGCAAAGCCGCACGGCGGTGGGTGGAAGCATCGACCTTGCCGTCACGCTTGACGCCAAAGCCACTGCCGCACAGACCCTGGTGATCGACTACGCCGTTCACCACGTGCGGGCGAACGGAACGCTTTCTCCCAAGGTGTTCAAAGGCTGGAAGCTCACACTCGGCAAAGGCGAAACGCGCACACTGCAGAAACGCCATTCGCTGCGCCCGGTGACCACCCGCCGCCTGTACCCGGGCCTGCACCAGATCGATCTCCTGATCAACGGCCAGGTGTGCGCCAGCGCTGAATTTGACCTGTTGCCCGAAACGCCGGCCAGCTGATCGCCACTTTTAAAAGGACGCATCCATGCCCCAACTCATCAGCCTGATTGGCGTGCCCACCGACATCGGCGCTGGCGCTCGCGGCGCCTCCATGGGGCCAGAGGCCCTGCGTGTGGCCGGCCTGGCCGAGGTGCTGGAGAGCCACGGTGTGGAGGTGGTGGACCGGGGCAACCTCGCAGGCCCCTCCAACCCGTGGCAGCAACCAGTAGACGGCTACCGCCACCTGCCCGAGGTGGTGGCATGGAACACCACGTTGCACGACGCGGTGCACGCCGAACTGGCGCTGGGCCGCCTGCCCATCGTGCTCGGCGGCGACCACTGCCTGGGCCTGGGCTCCATCAGCGCGGTGGCCCGCCACTGCCGCGATGTGGGTAAAAAGCTGCGCGTGCTCTGGCTCGATGCCCACGCCGACTACAACACCGCCACCCTCACGCCCAGCGGCAACATCCACGGCATGCCGGTGGCGCTGCTGTGCGGACACGGCCCCACAGAACTCACTGGCATTGGCGGCACCACACCGGCGATCACCGCCGACGTGGTGCGCCAGATCGGCATCCGCAGTGTGGACGCCGGGGAAAAACGCCTGGTGCACGAGGCCGGACTGGAAGTGTTCGACATGCGCTACATCGACGAAATGGGCATGCGCCACACCATGGAGCAGGCGCTGAAGGACATCGACGACAACACGCACCTGCACGTGAGCTTTGACGTGGATTTCCTCGATCCCGAGATCGCGCCCGGCGTGGGCACGACGGTGCCAGGCGGCCCCACCTACCGCGAAGCCCAGCTGTGCATGGAAATGATTGCCGACACCGGCCGGCTCGCGTCACTGGACGTGATGGAGCTGAACCCCGCGCTGGATGTGAAAAATCGCACGGCTTTGCTCGCCGTGGATTTAATTGAAAGTCTTTTTGGAAAATCGACGCTCATGCGAAAGGCTTCGCCGCGTTCCTGATCGAGGGAACAGCGCCTACAAAAGCGCTCCTTTTCCAGGCTTTGCCGAATCAAAAAGCATGTAGGCAAACGCCTGTAGTACCTAAGAGCAACATCAAGTTGCCCAGCATGCGACCGATACAGGACCCAGGACGTTGTCTGTGCACCCTTTGCAGACAGGCCGCCTCTGGAGTCCTGCATGCCGCCTCTTTTCTCTGCCCGCTGGCTTGCCTTATTGGGCCTGCTGTTGGCTGCTGGCGCCGCCGCCCAGCCCGTACCCACCGCCGAATTGGAGCGCCTTGCCGCCAAGGCAGGCTCGTCGCAAGGCGTGCGCCTCATCATCGGCTTAAATGAGGCAGTAGAACCCGAGGCCCGGCTATCCAAATCTGCTGCAGGCCTCCAGCGGGCCCGCGTACGCGCGGCGCAAAACAACGCCATTTCAACCCTTCTCAGCGGGACAGAATCCCGAGTGCGGACACAGTTCGAGAGGCAACCCCACTTCGTGGCCGACGTGGATGCCAACGCACTGGCGCGTCTGCGCAGTTCAAGGCTGGTGCGCAGCATCGAAGAAGATGTACCAGTGCCCAGCACATTGCTTGAGAGCACGCCTCTGATACAGGCTCCTGAGGCATGGGCGACAGGTCGCACGGGCACTGGCTGGACAGTCGCGGTGCTGGACACCGGCGTTGACAAGAGCCATCCCTTTTTGGCAGGCAAAGTCGTGTCGGAAGCCTGCTATTCCAGCAACACGTCGATAGCCCAGTCTGTGTGTCCAGGCGGCGCAACCGAAAGCACGGCGACAGGGTCGGGCATGCACTGCGGCTCTGCACCCGATGCATGCCGGCATGGCACCCATGTGGCGGGCATCGTGGCAGGCTCCGGAGGCCCCAATGGCACGCAGGGCGTGGCACCCGGGGCGAAACTGATTTCGGTCCAGGTGTTCAGTCACTTCCCATCCTATGGCACCGTGATGGCCTACACGAGCGACATCATCCGGGGACTGGAGCGCGTCTATGCCCTGCGAGAGACGCATCAAATTGCTGCTGTCAACATGAGCCTGGGCGGCGGTCAGTTCACCAGCAGTTGTGACTCTACCAATGGAGCCACCAAGTTTGCCATCGACAATCTGCGCGCTGCCGGCATTGCTACCGTGATTGCGAGCGGAAACGATGCGTACAAAAACGCGATTTCAGGCCCGGCATGCATCTCCTCTGCTGTGAGCGTTGGCGCACTTTGCGATGTGGGTCCGGACGGAAGCGCCTGCGCACAAGGTGCGGGCGGCATTGCCTCCTATTCGAACATTGCATCCTTTGTTTCACTGCTTGCTCCGGGCAGCTACATCCGATCTTCGGTTCCCGGAACGGGCTATGCCTCATTCAATGGCACATCCATGGCAGCACCGCATGTGGCTGGAGCATGGGCGGTGATGAAGCAGGCCCAGCCGGGCATCGGCGTCACCGAAGCACTGAACCTCTTCAAGAACCACGGCGTCAACGTGACCGATACGCGACCAGGCGGTACCGTCACCGGCCTGAAGCGGGTACAAATGGGCTTCCTGGCGGGCCCCGCGCGGATCTTGACCGTTGCCCGCAATGGCACCGGATCGGGGCTGGTGTCGTCATCACCGTCTGGTGTGAACTGCGGAGGGGACTGCACAGAGAGCTTTCCTGAGGGTGGCAGTGTCACGCTCAGCGCCATTGCAGCAACGGGATCAACCTTCAGCGGCTGGAGCGGCGCCTGCAGTGGCATGGGCAGTTGCACCGTATCCATGACCGCAGACCGGCACGTCATCGCCACATTCACTGGCCAGCCCCAGACCTTGCAGGTGCTCCGCCAGGGCACTGGCATGGGCAGCGTCACCTCCAGTCCAGCGGGCATTCAATGCGGATCTACGTGCAGCGTATCGTTGCCCTACAACACGCTTGTGACCCTCTCAGCCAATGCAGCTGCGGGCTCGCGTTTTACCGGCTGGGGCGGAGCATGCTTCGGAACAGGTTCTTGCACTGTGACCCTGACCTCGGCACGGCAAGTGACCGCCACTTTCGCAACTCAGTCCCATGCCATCACTGTCACCAAGGCGGGCGCAGGCATGGTCACCTCCAGCACGTCGCCCTTGCAATGTGGCAAGAAATGCAACTCAACCCAGCCGCATGGCTCCCTTCTGGCTTTGGCGGCAACGCCCTCTGCGGGATCGGTCTTTATCGGCTGGTCGGGCGCGTGCTCGGGTGCTGGTACGTGTATGGTGCCCGTGAACGAACCCACGGCGGTCCACGCCGAATTCCGCAAGAGCCACTTCAGATTGACCTATCGTCACCTGGGCAAGGGCCTGGGCACTGTCACTGCAGAACAGGGCGTGCTTCAATGCAGCCGCAACTGCATATCGGCGATGCCGTCTACCAGTCCGCTGACGTTGGTGGCGCAGCCCTCTGACGGCTCGTACTTTGCTGGCTGGGGTGGCGTGTGCACCGGGATCACCACCAATCGCTGCACCGTATCGATGGACGCCGCGCGCACGGTCACCGCGACCTACCACCGCATCACGCATGCGCTAGACACGGTAGTCCAAGGTGATGGCAAAGGGCGCATCACGTCGCGACCGAAAGGCGTGAACTGCGCAATCGAATGCAGCCGTTCGTTCAACAGTGGCACCCTTGTCACGCTGACGGCAAATCCAGCCAAAGGGTCACTGTTCGCGGGATGGGGAGGTGTGTGCAGCGGCACCAGCACCCGCGGTTGCGTGGTACCCATGACCGAGGCAAAGAGAGCGGTGGCACACTTCACGCCAAGTCATTACGTGTTGAATGTGAGCAAAACGGGTACCGGACGCGGTGCCGTGGCGTCGGCCGAGTCCGGGCTGAACTGCGGCAAGACCTGCACACGGCGCCAGCCGATTGGCAGCAGCGTGACACTCACCGCCACACCGACCAGCGGGTCGGTGTTTTCAGGGTGGAGCGGTGCCTGCACAGGCAGTGCCAGCTGCACGGTGAACATGACCCAAGCCCGTCACGTGACCGCATTGTTTGAGCCCGCCGCTTCTTCGCTGTAGAACGGCCCACCGCAGAAGCCAATTCAGGCCGACTTGCCGACCAGCTCCAGATGCTCCACCACCGGTGGTTGTGCGAAAAACGGACCCACAATGGCGCGCCAGTCGGCAAAGGCCGGTGACTGGCGAAAGCCCACGGTGTGGTCTTCCAGCGTGTCCCAGTAAATCATCAGGATGTAGCGACCCGGACTCTCGATGCTCCGGTTGACCTTGAAGCCCTGGAATCCCTGAGCGTGGGCGATCACGGTTGAAGCGCCGCGCTGAATGGCTTCTTCAAAAGCGGCAGCCTGGGCAGGGTCGATGCGGATATCTGCGTGTTCAAGAATCATATTGAGCTCCCCCTGCGCCGCTTCGCCTCACCCCCCGGAGGGGGGCGATGCCTGTGGCCCGGCTGAGCCGGTTCCACGGCATCCCTTGATTGGGAACAGCGCGCCGGGAATGTTTTTGTTGGAAGGAACCCGAGACTACAGCAGAACGGGGTGTACGCCTTTGTCGACCAGCAGTGCATTCATCCAGAGATGCCGCGGATCTGGCTTTGCCAGTCCACAGGCATCGCCCCCCTCCGGGGGGTGAGGCGAAGCGGCGCAGGGG
>JAABRN010000075.1 GCA_011390855.1 Hydrogenophaga sp.
CCCTTCAGGGGGGTGACGCGAAGCGACGCGGGGGGCAGTCAGATCACCACGGCATCTGGTGCATTGGCGCGAATGAAGTCCAGCACCTTGGGAGTCTGGATGTTGGTGAACAAAGACACATCGCCCACGCCACAGTCGCCACTGGTACCCGACGACGTGATGCCGACCACGCCCTGGGTGCCACCCACGGCACGGTACATGGGGCCACCAGAATCACCCGGGCAGGTGTTGGCACCCCTGCCGTCGTACGTGTAGCCCACGTGCAAGGCATTGACGATGGTGATGCGGCTGAAGCCGGCCGCCAGCTCGTTGGCCGGCCCGCCCCACCCGGCGATGAACACGTTCTGCCCGGGGGTGGACGGGTTGCTCACCAGCAAGGGCATGGGGGGTGCGGGCAGCGGGTTGGTCAGGGTGATGACGGCCGCGTCGTTCAGAAAGCCGGCCGATGTGCGCTGGTACTCCGGGTGCACCACCCAGCTGCGCGCGCGCAGTTCGCGAGCCGAGCCGTCGGCTTGCCAGACCGGGGTGGAAATGCGGGTCACCTCGGGCGGCAGGCAATGGGCGGCCGTGAGGATGCGGGTGGGGCTGATCAACGTGCCTGAACAGTACAGACCGGTACCGTCGCCGCGGGTGGCAATGAACACCACCACCGGGGTCTGGCCTGGCAGCGCGCAGTCGGTGCCGCCCCGGATCTTGGGCACCACGCCGATGCTGGCGCACTGCTCCACCGGCGTGGGATCGGCCACGGCATCGCCCCCACCACCCCCGCATGCCGCGAGTACCAGGGCCGCCAGCACACCAGAACCCTTTGAAAACCAACCCATGGCACTCCCTTTCGTGGATGTATGCAGCTCAGAATGGTGGCATCTGCCGCCAGCGTCGCATGGTAGTCGAAACCCTGTACCCACAGCCTTTATCCGACAGGTGCCGACCAGAAATCGGCCTGTCCGTAGTGGTGCTTGAGAAAGTCGATCCACAGGCGCACGCGAAGTGCCAGGTGTTTGCGTTGTGGAAACAGCGCGTAGATGCCGTTGGGTGGCGCAGCGAACGCGTCCAGCACGCTGACCAGTCGCCCCGCCGAGATGTCGGCCTCCACTTCCCACATGCTTCGCCAGGCAATGCCATGACCCGCCAGACACCATTCGTGCAGCACCTGCCCGTCGGAACAGTCCAGCGGCCCGCCAGGGCGCAGGTGCACCAGTTCGGTTTCATCGCTGTCTTCGACCGGCACGGAAAAGGCCCAGCCGCGCGTCTGCGAGGCGTCGCTGGAAAGCGTCAGGCAGTCGAATCGCGTCAGGTCGGTCGGCGTCTGGGGCGTTCCATGGCGCTGCAGGTAGCGTGGCGCAGCCACGCACAGGCGGCTGTTGTCGGCCAGGCGCACGCTCACCAGAGATGAATCTGGCAAATCGCCCACCCGCACCGCACAGTCGTAGGCCTCGCCAGCCACATCAACCACCCGGTCGCTCAGGTTGAGCGAGATGGTGACCTCCGGGTGCAGTTCGCGAAAGCGCGGCACCAGCGGCGCCACGTGCCGGCGACCAAACCCGGCAGGCGCGGTCAGTCTCAGGTGTCCGCTGGCCTTGACACCGCCGGCGCTGACGCTGGCTTCGGCATTGGCGAGGTCCACCAGCAGGCGCTGGCAGTCTTCGAGGAATGCGCTGCCTTCGTGCGTGAGTGTGATGCGCCGCGTGGTGCGCAGCATGAGCTTGACGCCCAGGCGCGCTTCCAGCGCGTCAAGCCGACGACCGATGATGGCCGGCGCCACACCTTCGGCGCGCGCCGCAGCGGTGAGGCTGCCACGCAGTGCCACCGAAGCAAAGGTTTCGAGCTGCTTGAGTTTGTCCACAAGGCAGATTAGCCCATCAAAAATGACAAATCAACCAAATTCTTTCACCTATTCAACTGTTTTTGGTTGCAATTCTTGGCAAGGGGAGCGACCAGTCTCTTGGCCAGGCAAGCGAATGGCTTTGCTTGGCGGATGCCACGGCCTCGACCGGCCGAAGAAATTACCTTCAAAAAAGTCACAGATCAATCGCCTCTGAGGCCATAAATCGAAAAGCAAGTTCGGAATAAAGTATGGGCATGAGCCCACCACGCGCTGTTCTGTTTGACGCCTATGGCACCCTGTTCGACGTTTACAGCGTCGGGCTTCTCGCCGAACAGCTGTTTCCCGGCCAGGGCGCACGGCTGGCCACGGTGTGGCGTGACAAGCAGATTGAATACACCCGGCTCGTGACCACCAGCGACCACGGGGCGCACTACCAGCCGTTCTGGACACTCACGCGCCAGGCGCTCACCTTTGCCATCAAGATGGTGGCCCCGGCTGCCCGGCAGGACTGGGCGCCGTTCGAGCCTCTGGCGGTGCAGCTGATGAACCAGTACCGCCACCTCTCGGCCTTCCCGGAAAACCACGATGTGCTCAAGGCCCTGCGTGCGCGGGGCGTGGTCACGGGCATTCTGAGCAACGGCGAGCCCGAGATGCTGGGCATCGCGGTGCGCAGCGCGGGACTCGAAGGCCTGCTGGACCACGTGATCAGCGTGGACCCGATCCGCAAATACAAAACCCACCCCGACGCCTACGCGCTGGGCGAAGCCGCCACCGGCCTGCCGCGCACGCAGATCGTGTTCGTGAGCAGCAACGCCTGGGACGCCCTGGCCGCCACCTGGTTCGGTTACCGCACGGTGTGGGTCAACCGCATGAACCTGCCATTCGAAGAGCTGGGCACCCAACCCACGCGCACCGGCAGCAACCTGCGCGAAGTCCTTTCCCTGCTGGATTGACCCTTGCTTCTTCCTCCTCAAACTTTTCATTTCCCTCCATTCGGGCTGAGCTTGCCGAAGCCTTCACCAGAAAGTCACTGATGTCATCACGCACGACGATCCACGGTCTTCAAGTTGCCAACGAGCTGTACACCTTCATCAACGACAGCGTGCTGCCAGGCACTGGCGTGTCGGTCGATGCGTTCTGGAAGGGCTTCGATGCCATCGTGAGCGACCTGGCGCCCAAAAACGCCGCACTGCTGGGCGAGCGCGACCGACTCCAGGCCGAGCTGGACACCTGGCACAGCGCCAACCCCGGCCCCATCCGCGACATGGTGGCCTACCGCAAGTTCCTGGAAACCATTGGCTACCTGGTGCCCGAGCCCAAGAAGGTGAAGGCCACCACCAGGAACGTGGACGACGAACTCGCCACCCAGGCCGGCCCGCAGCTGGTGGTGCCGATCCTGAACGCGCGCTACGCGCTCAATGCCGCCAATGCGCGCTGGGGCAGCCTGTACGACGCGCTCTACGGCACCGACGTGATCAGCGAAGACAAGGGCTGCGGCAAAGTGGCCAAGGGCAAGAAGGGTGGCTACAACCCCAAGCGTGGCGCCAAGGTCATTGAATACGCCCGCCACGTGCTGGACCGCTGCGCGCCACTGAAAAAGGGCTCGCATGTGGGGTCCACCAGCTACAAGGTCAACAAGGCCGGCGAGCTGGTGGTGGGTCTGGCCGAGGGCGGGACCGCCAAGCTGGCCGACAGCACCCAGTTCATTGGCTACCAGGGTGAGGCCAACAAGCCCGGCGCCATCCTGCTCAAGCACAACGGCCTGCACCTGGACATCCAGATCAACCGCAGCACGCCCATTGGCGCCAGCGACGCGGCCGGCGTGAGCGACCTGGTGGTGGAAGCCGCGCTGTCCACCATCCTGGACCTGGAAGATTCCGTGGCCGCCGTGGACGCTGAAGACAAGGTGCTGGCCTACCGCAACTGGCTGGGCATTCTGCAGGGCACACTGGTGGAGTCGTTCGAAAAGGGTGGCCAGACGCTCACGCGCGGGCTCAATGCCGACCGCGTCTACACATCACCCACGGGCAAGACCGTGCGTCTGCACGGCCGCTCGCTCATGTTCCTGCGCAACGTGGGCCACCTGATGACCAACCCCGCCATCCTCTGGGGCGCAGAGGGCAAGGAGATTCCGGAAGGCATCCTGGACGCGATGGTCACCACCACCATCGCCATGCACGACCTCAAGCGCACCAGGAAAGACGCCATCCGCAACTCGCGCAAGGGCTCGGTGTACATCGTCAAGCCCAAGATGCACGGCCCGCGCGAAGTGGCGTTTGCCGCCGAACTGTTCGGCCGCGTGGAAAAGGTGCTGGGCCTGCCTGAAAGCACGGTCAAGCTCGGCATCATGGACGAAGAGCGCCGCACCTCGGTCAACCTGAAAGCCTGCATCGAAGCCGCCGCCAGCCGCGTGGCCTTCATCAACACCGGCTTCCTGGACCGCACCGGCGACGAGATGCACACCGCCATGCTCGCCGGCCCCATGGTGCGCAAGGGTGACATGAAAGCCAGCGCCTGGATCCAGAGCTACGAGAAGAACAATGTGATCGTGGGTCTGAGCTGCGGACTGCGTGGCAAGGCGCAGATCGGCAAGGGCATGTGGGCCATGCCCGACCTGATGAAAGCCATGCTGGAACAGAAAATTGCCCACCCCAAAGCCGGTGCCAACACCGCCTGGGTGCCGAGCCCCACCGGCGCCACGCTGCACGCCCTGCACTACCACCAGGTACTGGTGAGCGACGTGCAGAAGGAGCTGGAAAAGATCGACGCCACCGCCGAGCGCGACAACCTGCTCACCGGCTTGCTGACCGTGCCCGTGAGCAGCAACCCGAACTGGAGCGAGGCCGAGAAGCAGCAGGAAGTGGACAACAACGTGCAAGGCATCCTGGGCTACGTGGTGCGCTGGGTCGACCAGGGCGTGGGCTGCTCCAAGGTGCCCGACATCCACAACGTGGGCCTGATGGAAGACCGCGCCACGCTGCGCATTTCCAGCCAGCACATCGCCAACTGGCTGCACCACGGCATCGTGAGCGAAGCGCAGGTGAAGGCCAGCTTCGAGCGCATGGCTGCGGTGGTGGATGGCCAGAACGCCAGCGACAAGCTCTACCAGCCCATGGCCGGCAATTTCGCCACCAGCAAGGCTTACCAGGCGGCACTGGACCTGGTGTTCAAAGGCAAGGAACAGCCGAGTGGTTACACCGAGCCTCTGCTGCATGCCTGGCGGTTGAAGGTGAAAGCAGCCTGAACCCGGTTTGCCCCCTCTCCCCCTGGGAGAGGTCGGGGGTGAGGGCTCTCACCGTTCCAACCCCTTCACCGCACACGACGGCGCCCTCGGGCGCCGTTTTGCATGGCTCACACAATCACCCCATGACACTTCAATACCTGATCTTCGACGCCAGCGACGATGGCGAAGGCACCGGCACCTGGGATGCCATGGCCAGCGTGCGGGCGGCCGAACTGCCTGCCGTGATGGCCGAGGTGCAGGCCGTGCTGGCCTGGGCCGCCCGCCACAGCCCCGGCCCGCGCGGCCCGCTGGACGAAGGCGGCGCCTGGGACGCTGACCAGCAGATGCAGACCGATGGCGAATGGACCACGGTGACGCT
>JAABRN010000076.1 GCA_011390855.1 Hydrogenophaga sp.
TTGATCAGGTCGCTGGCCATGAATCTTCCTAAGGAACGTTGAACGGGGAAGTTAAAGTCTGTTCACCGACAACCGCTGAGATTGCCAAGCGCAAAGACTTCCACGACGTCATTGTGACAGAAACCCCTTTCCCATGATTCATGTAGGCAAGTCAGACGATCCCGGCCTGCCCATTGCACGCCACATCGCACCACCCACACCAGCACACGCCGCCTCTGCGGGCGTGGATCCACAATGGGTGCGGTTGATGGATGAAATCCATCGAATGGCGGTTCAGCGAGGCATCCCGCCTCGGCGGGTGCTGGTGCTGGTGCCCTATGCCCAGTTGATGGATGAGGGGCGGCGAGCCTGGGGCCTGTTGCACCCCGGCGGGTTCCCGCCGCGCTTCGAGTCAAGCCGGAACCTGGCGGCTTCTTTGCAACCCTTTTTTCCTGGGCCGACCGATCTGAGCATGGACATGGCCCGCGACAGTCTGGTTGCCGCATCGTTCGTCGAAAGAGTGGCCAAAGGGCGAACCGATCCCGCCATACGAAGCTTGATGGTTTCCAGGCTGATCGAAGCAGCCACGCAGATTGCGCCAATTGCCGCTGCCATTGCGCCAGATCAGCGGCAGGCGTGGGCCACATCACTTCAGGAATCGCTCCGGCTGGGCCCGACGGCATTGCACTGGGAGTCGCTGCTGGGATCCCTGGCACTGGCATGGATCGGTGCGACTTCCTTTGCCACCGACGCGCTGTGGGGGCCCTCGGCCCAACCGGGCGCACTGGCGGACGCCATGCTTGTGTTGCCCGGGTTTCACGACGACCCGCTGGCAGGGGCGCTGGTGAGACTCTGGGGAGAGCGTGCGGCCGTGCTGCCCATGAACAGTGACGTCGCTTTGACGCTATTGGGTGACCACGCAAACCTGCACCGCTGCGGTGACAGTGAGGACGAGGCGCAGCATGCGGCCGCTTGTGTGGTGGCTCGGATCAATGAGGGACTGGCGCCGGTGGCTCTGGTGGCCAATGACCGGATACTGGTGCGGCGCATCAGTGCGATGTTGTCTGGTGCGGGCGTGGTGGTCAGGGACGAAACAGGGTGGAAGCTGTCCACCACACACGCTGCATCGCAGTTGATGGCCTTGATGCGCGCGGCCAGCCCGAACGCCCGCACCGACGATGTGCTCGACTGGATGAAGCTGGCGCCAGAGTGGACCGACGTGCAGATCCAGCGGCTGGAGCGGTCGACCCGCGAAGCCGGCACATCGCGCTGGCGGTCTGTGATGCATACGCCCAAGCTGGCCGACGCCGTGCCCCTGGATGTGCAGCCGCTTCTCGAGTCGCTGCATGCACCTCGAACACTGGGTCAATGGCTCACGGACATTTCATCGGCGCTGATCGCCTGCGGGATGTGGGAACCGCTCATGCTGGACGAAGCTGGCCAGCAGCTGATTGGCGCCCTGCGACTGGGCCGCGGCGGAGCGGACGAACTCATGGCCGTGAGCCAGGCTTTGGCACAAACAGCCAGCACGGACAACGCCCATCGCAAGCAGGACGCAAACGCTGGCAGTCGCATGTCGCTTTCCGATTTTGGCGACTGGGCGCGCAACGTGCTGGAGGGTGCCAGCTTCACCTCAAAGAACACCACCGAGGCCATGGTGGTGGTCCTGCCAATGGCGCAACTGCTGGGGCGGGGCTTCAAGGCCGCGGTGGTCCCAGGTTGCGATGAAGTTCACCTGGCCACCAGCCCCGAGCCACCTGGCCAATGGACGGTCGAGCAGCGCAAGGCCCTGGGCCTTCCATCACGTGCTGCTCTGGCGGAGGCCGCGGCAAGCGCGTGGCAAGCCACCCTGGCCACACCTCAATTGGACATTTTGTGGCGCAGCCAGGAAAGGGGTGAATCCATGCTGGCCAGTGCATGGGTCCAGGCCCTTCCGGGGTTTTCTCTGCTCTCCATGGCGAACCCGGGCGATCGATCCACTGACCCTCGACCTATGCGGTCGCTCATCGCTCAGGTGGCACCGCGCCCGGCGCCTTCTGCACGCGACGTTTTGCCCGAAAGGCTCTCGGCCAGCGCCTACCAGGACCTTCGTCATTGCCCCTACCGCTTCTTTGCTTTGCGGCAGCTGCGGCTGACTGAAACCATGGAGCTCGATGAAGCACCCGATCAGCGCGACATGGGCAACTGGCTGCATGCTGTGCTGCGCGCTTTTCACGAACAGCGCGGCGATGCACGACCAGGCGCTGAGGCAGACCGGATGTTGCTGGATCAATTGGCTGCAGAGACCGCCAACGCCATGGGGCTCAACGCAGACGAAGGCGCGGCTGGCTTCCTCCCTTTCGAGGCCATGTGGCCTGCATTGCGCGAGGGTTATCTGACCTGGCTGGCGGGCTTTGAATCCCGCGAGGATCACGCAGGTCCACGGTTCGAAATGGCCGAGGTGGCTCGTGAAGTGCCACTCGGGCCATGGAAGCTTTTCGGCAAACTGGACCGCGTCGATACGCAGGATTCACCAGAAGGCCCGATCCCACTGGTGATCGATTACAAGACCGAGAGCCGCGCAAAGACGCTGGACCGCGTCAAGGAACCCTTCGAGGACACCCAGCTCGCGTTTTATGCCGCCTTGTTGCCACAGGACAACCTCAGGGCGGCGTACCTGAGCATCACCGACAAACGAGGTGATGGCCCCAAGGAGGCTGCCACCCTGTGGGTGGAGCAGGAGGACGTGCTCATGGCACGCGAACATTTGCGCCAAGGCCTGGCGGACGACATGTCGCGCGTCGCGGGTGGGCACGCGATGCCCGCACTCGGCGAGGGGCAGGCCTGCGACTTCTGTGCAGCCCGTGGTTTGTGTCGCAAAGATTTCTGGGGGCAGCCATGAGCGCCGCGCCGTGCCGTTCCCCAGCAAGCTCGCACCGCAGCGCGGAGCACGGAGGTGTTTCGTCTGCGCAGCGCCGGACCGCACCCAAACAAGCTCGCATTGCCGCTCACAGAGCGAAGGTGCTTCAATGAGCATGCCCGCCTACCAAATCAATGGGCAAGCCGTGGAACGCGAAGCGTTTTATGCGCTTGCCTGCGATCCCACGCGCAGCATCGCCATCGAAGCTTGTGCCGGCGCCGGCAAGACCTGGATGCTGGTCTCGCGCATTTTGCGGGCCTTGCTTGACGGGTGTCCAGCGCAAGACATTCTGGCGATCACCTTCACCAAGAAGGCAGCCGGCGAAATGCGCGACCGGCTCAATGGGGAGTTGCGGCGCTGTGCGGGTCTCTCACATACCGAGCTGGCCAGCGAGCTGACTGCTCGAGGACTGAGCGCTTCCGATGCCGAGCTCCGCGCGCCTGAGCTGCGCACCTTGCATCAACGGCTGAACGCCTTGGGTCGTCAAGTGCAGGTACGCACTTTTCATGGCTGGTTTGCCTCCCTGTTGCGGGGCGCTCCATTGTCCGTGCTGCAGGAACTGAGGCTGCCACCGCAGTACGAACTGCTGGAGGATGACGCGCAGGCGGTCGCGCTGGTGTGGCCGCGTTTCTATGCTGCTGTCGCCAGTGATGCTCAAAGCAAGCAGGATTTCATGGATGCGGTGGCCGAGCACGGTCGCCACCAGACGCTCAAGGCCCTGGAAAACGCGTTGCAGAAGCGGGTGGAGTTCTCCCTGGCGGACAGCGTTGGCGTGGTGAGCAGTTCGGTCAAGCCCTTTGGCGAGCTGTATCCCCGGTGGGCCAGTCTGCCATCACCCGAGCAGGCCTTGCTGCAGCCTGGTGTGCGGCAGCGCTGGCTGGCCAGGGCACAGGAGCTGGGTCGTGAGACCAACAAGACACCCCAGGCGGCTGCGCGTGCGGTGATCGACGCGTTTCTCCTCCCGGACGAACCGGTGCAGATGCCCGCGCGGCTATCCAAACTGCGCAAGGCCTTTTTTGTGGCCAACGAAGACCGCCTGACCAACCACCTGTCCAAGTTCGTGGCTGCCCAGGATGCGGAGCTGGAGTTGCTGGACCTGTGCACGGCCAGACGGCAGCATCAGGCCTGGTCGCACCACCAGCGCATGGCGCGGCTGTCTCGGGTGCTGCTGGCGGCGTATGCCGAGCTCAAGCGCGAACGTGGCTGGGTCGACATGAACGATGTCGAAGGAGCCGCGCTGCGGCTGCTTGGCGACAGCGAGATCTCCGGCTGGATGCAGCAAAGGCTTGACGCCCGCGTGCGCCACCTGCTGATCGACGAGTTCCAGGACACCAACCCGTTGCAATGGCAAGCGTTGTACGGGTGGTTATCGGCCTATGCCGGTGCCGGGGTGGGCGAAGCGCCCTGCGTGTTTCTGGTGGGCGATCCCAAACAATCGATCTACCGGTTCCGGCGCGCCGAACCCCAGGTGTTCAAAGCCGCGCAACACTTTGTGGTCAACGGACTCTCGGGCGCCTTGCTCAGTTGCGACCACACGCGGCGCTGCGCCACCGGTGTCGTAAAGGCCTTCAACAGCGTCATGCTGGATGCACTCGACAAAGGTGAGTACGGCAGCGACTACCGCAGCCACACCACTGAGAGCATGGAAGAGGGCGCGGTGCTGGCGCTGCCCCAGGTGCTGCGGGATATCAGAGATGGTGCGTCGCGTGGTGGAGCAGACGATGAACCCGTCTGGCGCGACAGCCTGGTGACACCCCGGGTACTGCCCGAAGACAGCATGTCGGCGCTTGAAGCCCGTCAGGCGGCCGACTGGGTGGTGGCGGAGATCTCATCGGGAAGACTGCATGCCAGAGATGTGATGGTGCTTTCGCGCCGGCGGGAACGCCTGGGCTGGATGCACCAGGCGCTGCTGGAGCGGGGCATTCCGAGCGAGCAGCCAGAAAAGATCGATCTCGGCGAAGCGCCTGCCGTGCAGGACGTGGTGGCCCTGCTGGATGCGCTGGTGTCCCCGTCGCACGATCTGAGCCTGGCCCGCGCGCTCAAATCGCCGCTGCTGGGCTTCAGCGACGAACTTCTGGCGCAGATCGCCCGGTTGCGTTTGCGCTGGACGACGCGAACCGAGTCCATCGGGTCGGCAGGTTCACCTGCCTCGGCCCGAACGGTATCGCCTTCCTGGTGGGAGGTGCTGCAACGGTTTGAAGCCTTGTCGCTGGACGAAAAGGTGGCCTTGACGGCCTTGGCGTGCCCATCGCCTGAACAGGCTGGCGAACAAGCCAGACTGCTGACCGAAAGCGCGCGCCATCTGTCGCTCTACCGTGGCTGGCTGGCCTGCCTGCCGCCTCACGATGCCTTGTCGGCCATCTTTGATCACAGCGACGCAATGGGCCGGTTTGCGCAGGCCGTGCCCGCCAGCCAGCGTCATGCGGTGCTGGCCCAGTTGCGCGACCTGCTGTTGCAGTCCCTGACCCAGGAAGGTGGCCGCTTCCTGACGGCCTACCGGTTTGTGCGCGCACTCAAGGCCGGCGGGATCAAG